>CAMCHA010000357.1 GCA_945874515.1 Asaia bogorensis | reverse complement strand
GACATTGATCTGCGCGAGCCCACCCGGAAAATGCCCGACCAGCGCGCGCGATAGTCGCACCAGCCTATCCGTAATGCCGCCCACATTCATCAGATTAGCGGTCAGCAGAAAGAAGGGCACTGCCAGCAGGATGAAGGAATTATAGGCGTTGAAGGTTTCCTGCATCAGCGTCATGGCGCCAAGGCGCGGTTCAATCAGCATCACTGGCAGGCAAGCCATGCCAAGCGCGACGGCCACGGGTACGCGGAGCGCCAGCAACGCGAAGAACCCGCCGAACAGGATCCAGGCCGCTTCACTCGGCGCCAATACATTGCCGCCCATCATGGCGCTTCGCCCCCAAACAGCGTTTTCAGATCATCATAGAATTTTAGGCCACCAAATAGCAGCCAGGAAAAACCGAGAATGGGCCAGGCGAGGTGAATCAACCATAGCGGTAATTCCGCCAATTCACTGATGCGGAACCAGGCGAAATCCACGAATTCCATGCCGTACCAAAGAAAGGCAGCGGCAAAGCCGAGCACAAAAACGCCTGTCACCAAATCAAGCGCGGCGCGTGGGCGGCCCTTCATGTCAGGCCAAAGATCCACATTGAAATGGATGCCTTCCTTCAGCCCCACCATGGCGCCAATCATGATGGTCCATACCAGCAGGAAGCGCGCCATTTCCTCGGTCCAGATGTAATGCGGCAGGAAATCCGTGAAGCGCGCAAAAACCTGCAAAGCCACCGGAAAGATCAGGATGAAAACACAAAGTGCCAGCAGTACCGACAGAAAGCGGCTGTAAAGATCAGCCATTCTTTGCACGGCATGACGCAAACCTATCTCGCGCATGACGCCCCCCATTACCTATCCGACGACTAAAGTTTTCTTCTTATTGGGCATCGCCTTCCAGCAGCGCATCGCCGCTGGAAGGCGAAAGGCCATTACGATGTCAGCCCATTGATGCGGGTGAAGATGCTCTCCGCACCCACTTCCTTGGCATAGGCTTCCATTACCGGATCAACCGCACGCTTCAGCGCGGCACGATCAGTGAAAGGAATGCGCCGCAGCCGCCCCGCGCTTTCCAGCGCCGCAATTTTCTGCCCATCTTCGCTGCTTTCCGCTTCACGCCCGAAGGCGCCGGCTTCACGCCCCGCGCGCTTCACCGCTTCCTGCAAGGCAGGTGGTAGGCGGGAAAGCGTTTGGCTCGAAAAACAGATCGGGCGGATGGTGATCGCGTGTTCGGTCATGATCAGGTTTGGCGCCACTTCAAAAAAGCGCATCGCCTCCACGCCCGCAGCCTCATTCTCACCGGCTTCGATCACGTTGTTCTGAATGCCGTTATAGACTTCATTATAGGCAATGACGGAAGGCGCCATGCCCGCCGCCTGGAATGTGCGCGACCAGATCGGCGCGCCCTGCACGCGCACTTTCAGCCCGCGCAGCTCCGCCATATTGGTGATGCGCCGATTGGCGAAGATATTGCGAACACCGCCGCCGGCATAGCCAATCAGCATCACGCGGGCGCGGCGTTCCACCTCATCTGCCACGGGCGCGAAAAGGTTTTGATCCAGCACCTGGTTCCAATGCTTTAGGTCACGGAACAGGAAGGGCGCATCCACAAAGGGGGCGGCCCGGCTGAAGGTGGACATATGCGCCGGGGAGACAATGCCGTAATCAACTGCACCACGGCCCGCCGACATGTATTCGAAATACTGCTTTTCCAGCCCCAGACTGCTGTTCTTGTGCAGCACGAAATTGACCGGCCCTGCGGTGTAGTAGCGCTTCACAAGTTCTTCAAAGCGCACCAGGGCGCGAGTGAAGACATGCTCATCATTGAACTGCACCGCGCCATTCAGGGTGATGGCCTGCTGCGCGCGCGCCACCGCCGGCGCGGCTAGGCCAGCGGCCGCCAGGGTTGCCCCAAGCAATTGCCTACGATTCATGACGTTTCTCCCGTTTTTTGTACCGGCTTCGTGCACCGGCTGGCATGACTATAGGCAGGCATTTCGGCGCGCGGGAAGCCTTAGCCTCTTTCCAGGTCCGGTTTTCCTGTCAAAACTGGCGGAAACGGAGGGAATGACATGGCGAAAACTGATTTGGCCGGGCGGGTTGCGGTGATTACCGGGGCGGCGCGCGGCATTGGGCTGGCGGTGGCGGAATTGGCTGCCAGCCGGGGGGCTTCCATTGTCATTTGGGATATGGATGAGGTGGCTTCCAAGGCAGCCGCTGCGCGGTTGGGTCACGCCAAGGTCAGCACCCATATCCTGGACCTGACCGATGCAGCGGCGGTGGAAGCCGCGACGCAAGCCACGCTTTCGGCCCATGGGAGGGTGGATATTCTGGTCAATAATGCCGGCATCACGGGCGGCAATGCGCCGGTGTGGGAATTGCCCGTGGCGGAATGGCGGCGCGTGATTGAGGTGAATTTGGTCGCCCCCTTCATCGTCGCCCGCGCCGTGGTGCCGCATATGCGCGCGGCAGGCTATGGGCGTGTGGTGAATATCGCCTCCATCGCGGGCAAGGAGGGCAATCCGAATGCGTCGCATTACAGCGCATCCAAGGCGGGCTTGATTGGGCTGACGAAATCACTCGGCAAGGAATTGGCGGGCAGCGGCGTTTTGGCGAATTGCGTGACGCCGGCGGCGGCTGAGACCGATATCTTCAAGCAAATGACACCGCAGCAAATTGCCTGGATGCGTTCCAAAATCCCGATGGATCGTTTTGTGCAGGTGGAAGAAATCGCAGAATTGGTCTGCTGGCTGGCGTCCGAAGCCTGTTCATTTTCTACCGGCGCGGTGTTCGACATATCGGGCGGGCGCGCCACCTATTGATCGCGGCGGATTGCCAGCCGGGGCACAGCGCTGCAAGCTGACTGCAACCTTGAGGAGACAGGTCAAATGAGCACAACAGGCAAAGTCGCGGTCGTCACCGGCGCGGGCAGTGGCGTGGGGCGCGCCGCCGCGCTGGCGCTGCTGGGTGCTGGGTGGAATGTGGTGCTGGCGGGCCGGCGCCCGGATGCCTTGCAGGAAACCGTGACCCTTGCGGGGGCGGCAGGATCACGCGCGCTGCCTGTGCCTTCCGATGTTTCCGATCCGGCCGCGGTGGATGCGCTTTTCGCCACCGTGAAGCAGCGTTTCGGGCGCCTGGATATGCTGTTCAACAATGCCGGCACCAATGTGCCAGGTGTGGCCTTTGAAGATCTGAGCTATGCCGATTGGACCCGCGTTGTCGGTGTGAATCTGACCGGGTGTTTCCTTTGCGCCCAGGCCGCCTTTCGCATCATGAAGGATCAAACGCCGCAGGGTGGGCGCATCATCAATAACGGGTCCATCAGCGCGCATACGCCGCGCCCGGATAGCGCGCCCTATACCACCACCAAGCATTCCATCACGGGGCTGACAAAATCCCTCATGCTCGATGGCCGCAAATACGATATTTGCGCGGGGCAGATTGATATCGGCAATGCCGCAACGCCCATGACTCAGCGCATGACGCGCGGCGTGAAGCAGGCAGATGGCAGCA
>CAMCHA010000356.1 GCA_945874515.1 Asaia bogorensis | reverse complement strand
TCGGCACAGCCGGCCAGCGCCAGGCCGGCCAGCAGCGCCCGACGCGGTGTTATGAAGGGCTTCATGTTCATGAACTTCAGATAGGGTGCCGGGCAAGGCTGGTCCATCACCCCCTGCCCCGGTATGATGTGGGGAAGAATTGCCTGATGGGGACCCAGATGCGCGACCAGCAAATGACCGGCTATGGCCCGAAGCCCGTGGCGGGTGTCACGCCCGAACAGCGCATTACTGTGCAAAGCCGCAATATCCCCTGCGATGGGGAAGCGGCGAGCGGGCTCGGTCATCCGCGCATTTGGCTGCATATTGAAGGGCATGATGTGACCTGCCCTTATTGTTCCATCACCTATGTCCTGGCCGAAGGCGCCGGCGAGGATCATGGCCATTGAAGATACCTCTGGCCCTTCCGCAGAACGCCCGCATGGCAAGGCCTTGAGCGAGGCGATTGCGGGGGCCGAGGGCCTGCCCGAAACCAAGCCAGGTGAGCGCCACCTGATTCTGGTGGATGGATCAGGCTATATTTTTCGTGCCTACCACGCGCTGCCGCCGATGACGCGGCCCGATGGCACGCCGGTGAATGCGGTATTCGGCTTCACGAATATGCTGTCGCAATTCCTGCTGCGTCATGCCGCCAGCCATATCGCGGTGGTGTTCGATGCCGGGCGCAATACGTTTCGCAATCAGATTTATGCCGAATACAAGGCGCATCGCCCGGACCCGCCGCCGGAATTGGTGCCGCAATTTGGCCTGATCCGGGACGCGACGGATGCTTTTGGTGTCGCGCGCGTGGAACAGGAAGGTTTTGAAGCGGATGATTTGATCGCCGCCTATGCCAAGGCGTTTGAAGCCACCGGCGGGCATGTCACGATCGTTTCTTCCGACAAGGATCTGATGCAATTGATCCGCCCTGCGGTACAGATGCTCGATCCCATGAAGCAGAAGCCGCTGCGCGCGCCGGAGGTGATGGAAAAATTCGGCGTCACGCCGGATAAGGTGGTGGAAGTGCAAGCGCTGGCGGGCGATGCCACGGATAATGTGCCGGGCGTGCCGGGCATTGGCATCAAGACAGCCGCGCAATTGATCAATGAATATGGTGATCTTGAATCGCTGCTGGCCCGCGCAGGGGAGATCAAGCAGCCGAAGCGCCGCGAAGCGCTGATGCAAAACGCCGAATTGGCGCGGATTTCCCGCCGCCTGGTGGCTTTGGATGATAACGCGCCTTTGCCGCTGGAAATCGCCGCGTTGGAAGCCAAGGCGCCGGGCGATGGCAAGCTGGAAGCGTTTTTACGCACGCAGGGGTTTCGCTCCATCTTGGCGCGCATGGGCTTTGGGGAAGCAAGCGGCGCGCCGCATCGCGGGGCCAGCCGTGCGACTGCGCCGGAAGCGCCCACGGCAGAGGCGCCCAATGTGGCGGCGGCATTTGGCCCCTATGATTGCGTGACGGATGAAGCCACCTTGGCGCGTTGGGTCGCGCAAGCGCGTGAAGCGGGCGTGGTCGCGGTGGATACGGAAACCGATAGCCTGGATGCGCGCCGCGCCACCATGGTTGGGTTTTCCCTCGCCATCGCGCCGGGCCGCGCCTGCTATGTGCCGATCCGCCATGGCAGCGTGGGGGATATGCTGGCCGCCCCCGCCCCCGTACAAATTTCGCCCGAAGCCGCCTTCGCCCTGCTGGGGCCGCTTGTCGCTGATGCTGCCGTGCTCAAGATTTTCCAGAATGCGAAGTATGATCTGGAAGTCCTCGCCCGCGCGGAGAATGGTGGCTGCGCCGATATCGGCCCCATCGATGATACCATGGTGCTGTCTTACACCATGGAAGCCGGGCGCCATGGGCATGGCATGGATGAGCTTTCCGTGCTGCATCTGGGCCATCAACCCATCACGTTTGATGAAGTTACCGGCACCGGCAAAGCCCGCCTGCCCTTCAGCGAAGTGCCGCTGGATAAAGCCACGGCCTATGCCGCGGAAGATGCGGATGTGACGTTGCGCTTGTGGCTGCTGCTGCGCCCGCGTTTGCGCGCTGATGGAGCGCTGGCGAGTTACGAGCAGATCGAACGCCGCATGATCCCTGTGTTGCGCGATATGGAAGCGGCCGGCGTGAAGGTGGATGGCGCGGAATTGGCGCGCATTGGGGAAGATTTCGCGGGGCGCCTCGCGGTACTGGAAACTTCCATCCATCAGCTTGCCGGGCGCGCGTTTAATGTTGGATCGCCCAAGCAATTGGGTGAGATTTTATTCGATGAAATGGGGCTTTCGGGCGGGCGTAAGGGCAAGACCGGCGCCTATTCCACCGATGCGGCGGTGTTGGAAGAACTCAGCGTCCAAGGCGTGGAATTGGCCGGCAAGGTGCTGGAATGGCGCCAATTGGCCAAGCTGAAATCCACCTATGTTGAAGGGCTCGCCGCGCAAATAGACCCCACTGATAAGCGCGTGCATACAAGCTATCAAATGGCGATCACCTCGACTGGGCGGCTTTCGTCAACCGATCCCAATTTGCAGAATATCCCGATCCGGAGTGAGGAAGGCATGCGCATCCGACGCGCCTTCATCGCGGAAAAAGGGCATGTACTGCTGGCCGCGGATTACAGCCAGATCGAATTGCGCTTGCTGGCGCATTTGGCCGATGTGCCGACTTTACGCGAAGCCTTTGCGGGCGGTGAGGATATCCATTCCCGCACCGCATCGGAAATCTTCGGCATTCCGCGTGACAAGGTGGATAAGGAAGCGCGGCGCCGCGCCAAGATGATCAATTTCGGCATCATCTATGGCATGTCGGCCTTTGGTTTGGCGACGCGCCTTGGTATTCCGCCAGGTGAAGGCCGTAGCATCATTGATGCCTATTTCGCGCAATATCCCGGTATCCGCCAGGAAATGGAGCGCTTGAAGGAAGAAGCGCGCACGCATGGTTTTGTGCGCACGCCCTTTGGACGCAAGCTTTGGATCCCCGATATCGCAACGCGTGACCCGGTGCGCCGCGCCGGCGCCGAACGGGCTGCGATCAACGCCCCCTTCCAGGGCGGCGCAGCCGAGATCATCAAACGCGCCATGGTGCGCCTGCCGCGTGCCTTGCACGATGCAGGGTTGAAGGCGCGCATGCTGCTGCAAGTGCATGATGAATTGGTGTTCGAGGTACCGGAGGCTGAGGTGGAAGCAACCTCAGCCATTGTGCGGCAAATCATGGAATCGGTAGCAACACTGCGCGTGCCGCTTTCGGTGGATATCGGGCAGGGGCATTCCTGGGCAGAGGCGCATTGAACATGGCAACGGGATGGAGCGCCGCTGAAAAAACCACGCTGGCGCAGATCTGCGCCGCGCATTTCGTCAGCCATTTGCATATCCTGATCCTGCCGCCACTATTTCCGCTGCTGCGGGAATCGCTCGATGTTTCCTATATCGAACTCGGCCTGGCGCTGACCGTCTTCAATATTGTCTCTGCCTTCACCCAGGCGCCGATGGGCTTTGTGGTGGACCGCATTGGCCCGCGCAAAATGTTGGCGGCAGCGCTTAC
>CAMCHA010000355.1 GCA_945874515.1 Asaia bogorensis | reverse complement strand
GTGATCACGAATGATCCATGGCTTGCCACCGGGCATTTGCCGGATTTCACCGCCGTGAGCCCGATTTTCCACAAAGGGCGGTTGGTGGGCTTTGCCGGTTCCATTTCCCATTCGCCCGATGTCGGCGGCGCGCTTTGGTCCGCCGATTGCCGGGAATTGTTTGAAGAAGGCATCCGCATCCCCCCTTCCCGCCTGTTTCGCGCCGGCAAACGCAATGAGGATTTGGTGGAAGTCCTACTCGCGAATGTGCGCCTGCCACGGCAAGTGATGGGCGATCTGGAAGCGCAGGTGATTGCGAATGAGGTCTGCGCGCGCGGCGTTGATGAATTTCTGGGCGATACGGGCCTGCCTGATTTGCAAGGGCTGGGGGCTGCGCTGCATCAGCGGGCGGACGCAGCCATGCGCCGCGCCATTGCGGCGCTGCCTGATGGCACCTGGCATTCCACCCTGGAAGCCGATGGCTTTGATGAGGCGATTACGCGTATTGCCTGCGCCGTCACCATCAAGGGTGAAACGATGCATATTGATTTCACCGGCAGTTCCAAACAGGTGGATCGCGGCATTAATTGCGTGATGAATTACACCCATGCCTATTCGGTTTATCCGGTGAAATGCGCGCTGGACCCTTTTACCCCGCGCAATGAGGGCTCCTACGGCGCCATTACCGTCAGCGCGCCTGAGGGCAGTATTCTAAACCCTCGCTTCCCGGCGGCGTGCAGCGCGCGGCAATTGACCGGACATTTGCTGGCGGGTGCGATCTATGAGGCACTCGCCCCCATCATGCCGGATAAGATCATTGCGGAATGCGGCGGCGCGCCCACCATGCGCGCGCTGTTCAGCGGGTTGGATGGCGCGGGGGATCGGTTCTCCCAAGTCTTGTTTGCCTCGGGCGGCATGGGCGCTTCGCCGCATCGTGACGGACTGCCGACCACCGCCTTCCCCACCAATGTCGGCGCAGGTTCGATCGAGGCTTATGAGAGTGTGGCACCCCTGGTGGTCTGGAAGAAAAGACTACGCGCGGATTCCGGCGGCGCGGGGCGCTTCCGTGGCGGTTTGGGGCAGGAGGTGGAGATCGAAGTGCGCGCCCCGGATGAGGTGCGGCTTTCCCTGCTTTCCGACCGGCGCGACCATCCGGCGCAGGGCGTGCTGGGCGGTGCGGCTGGCAGTGCGGCGGTGATTGCCTTTGATGATGGCACGCGCCCGCATCCGAAATCCCGCACCACGGTTTCGCCCGGCACGCGGGTGACGCTGCTTTACCCCGGCGGCGGTGGTTATGGAGAACCCGCCACGCGGGATCCCGAAGCCCTCGCAGCTGATATCCGCGATGGCTATGTCTCGGCCGAAGGTGCCACGCGTGATTACGGAGCAAAGCCATGAGTGCCACAGCACGGATCGGCGTTGATGTCGGCGGCACCTTCACCGATTTCGTGTTGCATGATCCCGCACGCAATCTTGTGGCGACCGGCAAGCGGCTGACGACGCCGGATGATCCATCGGAGGCGATTATCGCCGGCATTGCGCGCCTGCTGGAGGAAACCGGCCTTAAGCCCGCCAATCTGCACAGTATTGTGCACGGCACGACGCTGGTGACGAATACCATCATTGAACGCACCGGCTGCAAGGTGGGCTTGCTCACCACTGATGGCTTTCGCGATTCCATCGAGATCGGGCGCGAAACTCGCTACGATTTATACGATCTTTTCCTGGAAGCACCGCCCACTTTGGTGCCGCGCCATTTGCGCCTGGAAGTACCCGAACGCTTGGATGTTCAAGGCCAAGTGCTGCTGCCCCTGGATGAGGCCGCGCTGATCGCCGCCGCGCGCCAATTGGTGGAGGTTGAAAAGGTTGAAGCGCTGGCGATTGGCTTTTTGCATGCCTGGCGCGACCCGCGCCATGAACGCCGCGCGGCGGAGGTGATTCGCGGCCTCTACCCCGATCTGGCCATGACGCTTTCTTCCGCCGTAGCGCCGGAAATCCGCGAATTTGAAAGGATCAGCACTGCCTGCGCCAATGCCTATGTACAACCGCGCATGCAGCGCTACCTGGCGAAGCTTGAAGCATCCCTCGCCGCGATGGGCGTGACGGGGGCGCTCTATGTGATGCTCTCGGGTGGTGGCATTGCTTCAGTGCAGGAGGCAAAGGATTACCCGATCCGGCTGATTGAAAGCGGGCCGGCTGCGGGTGCCATGGCGGCATCATGGCTCGCGCAACGCGCCGGGCTGGATCAGGTGATTTCCTATGACATGGGCGGCACCACGGCCAAGATGTGCCTGATCCAGAATGGCGCGCCGGACCGCAAATTCGATTTCGAAGCGGGGCGTGTGCGGCGCTTTCAGAAGGGTTCCGGCCTGCCGTTGAAAGTATCGGTCGTGGATATGATCGAGATCGGCGCCGGCGGTGGTTCCATCGCGCGGGTTGATCCGGCTTCCGGGCTGATGAAGGTTGGCCCGCGCAGTGCGGGCGCCAAGCCGGGGCCGATCTGCTACGGGCACGGCGGGGTTGAACCCACGGTGACCGATTCCGATCTGGTACTGGGCCGGCTTGATCCAGCCTATTTCCTGGGTGGCGAAATGGCGCTTGATCTACCCGCCGTGACGCGCGCCGTGAGTGGTGACCTTTCAGCAAAACTGGGCGTGAGTGCCGATGACGCCGCGCTTGGCATTCGCCGCATTGTGGATGAGACCATGGCGGCGGCAACCCGCATGCATATGGCGGAAAAGGGCCGCGACCCGCGCCGCTTTACGCTGATTGCCTTTGGCGGTGCGGGGCCGGTGCATGCCTGTGATTTGGCGCGGCTGCTGAAGATCAAGCGCGTGCTGGTGCCACTCGGCGCTGGTGTGGCTTCCGCGATTGGGTTTCTGGTGGCGCCACCCGCGACTGATCTGGTGCGGAGCCTTGTGGGGCGGTTGGAGCGGTTGGAATGGACGAAGATCGCCGCGCTTTACGCCGAGATGGTCGCGGAAGCGCGCGGGTTGTTGCTCGGCGCCGGCGCTGATCCTGCTGATATTATCTACAAACCGGCAGCGGATATGCGTTATGTCGGCCAGGGCTTTGAAATCCCCGTGCCGATGCCAAGCCTTGCGCCGGGACAGGATGATGTTGCCGCCATCGCGGAGAATTTCCTTGCTGCCTACCGCGAACGCTTCGGCCGCGCCCTGGATGGGCTGCCGATTGAAGCGCTGACGTGGCGGCTCGCGGCTTCCGCCCCGGGGCGTGATATCGCCATGGAAGGCGCGCAACAAGCCGAGGCAGGCGAAGCGCAGCGCGGCATAAGGCGCGCGCTATTTGAAGGCCATGGCTGGTGCGATTGTGCGGTTTATGACCGGTATCGGCTGGCGCCAGGGGCGGCTTTCGCGGGGCCGGCGCTGGTGGAAGAACGCGAATCAACCTGCGTCATCCCGCCCGGGGCGCAGGTTTCCGTGGACAAGCATCGCAATCTGGTCATTGAATTGGTTCAAAGCTGAAGGGGTTTGTCCATGCATTCCATCCATCGCCGCGTGGTTCTAGCCGGGCTGCT
>CAMCHA010000354.1 GCA_945874515.1 Asaia bogorensis | reverse complement strand
CTGCCACCCGATACCGGCGATTTCCGGCTAATGAGCCGCCGCGCTTTGGATGCGCTGCTGAAGCTGCGCGAACAGCATCGCTTCATGAAGGGGCTTTTCGCCTGGATTGGCTTTCCCGCCGTCGCGGTGCGATATGACCGCGCGCAGCGCGCCGCCGGCGCCACCAAATGGAATTACTGGAAGCTTTGGAATTTCTCGCTGGAAGGCATCACGTCCTTCACCGTGGCACCACTCAAGGTTGCGACCTATATCGGGCTGATCACTGCGATTTGTGCCTTGGCCTATTTGGCACAGTTGATCTTCCGCACCATTTTCTTCGGCAATCCCGTGGCTGGCTACCCAAGCCTTCTGGCCGTCACACTTTTCCTTGGCGGCGTGCAGATGATGATGCTGGGCATCATAGGCGAATATCTCGGGCGCATCTTCAACGAAACCAAAGGCCGGCCACTTTATTTGGTGGAACGCTACCTGCCTGGCGATAGGGCGTGACGCGACAAGCTTTGAAAGCATGGGCCGGGGCCGCCACTTCGGTACTGATTGGCTGGGCGGTGATCGCCTATGCCTTCGGGCTCCATATCTTGCCGCCTTGGAATACAGGTTGGATGTTGAGCGGCATGATCGGCCCCGACCCGGTGCAATATTGGCTTGGCTGGAGTTTTTTTCGTCGCGCGCCATGGTCCTGGCCGCCCGGCCTGAACCCGCTTTGGGGGCTGGAAGTCAGTTCCTCGATCTATTACGCGGATGCGATTCCGCTGCTGGCGTTTATCTTCAAGGCCATCAGCCCAGTGATCGAGGTTTCGCAATATTGGGGGCTTTGGATTTATGGCTGTGCGGCGCTACAAGCTTTCATGGCGTGGCGCATCATCGGGCTTGCTACTAATGATCCCCTGACGAGGCTGGCCGGCGCGGCGCTGTTTGTGCTGCAACCAACGATGCTGGCGCGCATGGGCGGGCATTTCGCGCTTTCGGCGCATTTCCTGCTGCTAATGGGGATGTGGCTTTGCCTGACGCAGACAACAAAAACGCGTTGGGTGGCTTGGGCGGCGCTGCTGGTCGCGACCGCGCTGATCCACGCCTATCTGCTGCCCATGGTGGCGGCGCTTTGGACCGCAGATGTCCTGGCGCGCTGGCTGGATGGCGCCAAGCGCAGCGGGCTTTTTGCTGAAGTGGTCATCATCTTCGCTCTGGTGCTGGCAGCACTTTGGGCGGGCGGGATGTTCATGTTGGGCGGCGGCTTTGGCGGAAGCTGGGGCGGCTATGGGCAGATGCAAATGGATCTGCTGGCGCCGCTTGATCCATCGCCCTGGGGCGCCTTTCTGCCTGATTTGCCCGGGCCGAACCATCTGGAAGTCGGCCATTCCTATGCCGGGCTTGGCGCAGTTTTGCTGGTGCTGCTTGGGGTGATTGCATGGACCAAGAACCCAACCAAGCCCGAAAAGCGCTTTTGGCCGCTGATCCTGGTGCTGGCCGCCATGGCGCTGTTTGCTGTTACGCCGAATGTCTCCATCGCCGGTGTCAGCTACACGATTGTCGAGCTGCCGCAATGGATTCTGCGTTATGCGGATGCGTTGCGCGCTTCGGAACGCTTCATCTGGCCGCTTGGCTATGCCGCGCTGATCATTTCGGTCTTTCTGCTGGTGCGCTGGCTCGGCGGACGGCGGGCTGGCTTTGTGTTGGCTGGCCTGATCGTGATCCAAGTCTTGGATATGCGGCCCGGCTTTGCCCGGCTGCATCACTTTTTCCCACCAACCGCCGCCACCGTTCCACTGCGCCTTTCTGATCCCTTCTGGGCCGAGGCCGCGCGCCATTACACGCGCATCCGGATAATCCCCTCCGGCAATCAGGCCCCGTGGTGGGAGGAGATCGCGGTCTATGCCGCCACCAAAGCGCTGGAGACCGATGCGGTGTACCTTGCGCGGCTCGACCCGAAGCGGGTGGCGGCACTGAACGCCAAGCTGGCGCGGCAATTGGCGGAGGGGGAATTTGAGCCCCAAACCCTTTATGTTTTGGCCGATGAAGGCGCACTCGCTCTGGCTGGTGCCAGCCATCAGCCAGGCCGCGACCTGATTGGCGGATTTAATGGGCTTTGGGTGCTGGCACCTGGATGGTATACCCGGAGATAGTTTATAACATTCGCAGTTACTTAGAAGGATTTCTTCCTATCAGCCTCAGGGCGATCACAGAACGCTGCAAAATACGCCGCACCTGCCACAATCTGGCCGCAACCGCGGCCCAAATCCGCCGCCGTTGAGGACTTAAACCCTTCATCAGTACCGGGAATCCGGTGCCCCCCAGTGAGAGGCGTTACCGCCTCTTTCTTTCAGGTTCGAAGGTTTAGGACACCATGTCCAGCGTACCCGTACAGTCCATCCAGCAAAGCTCGACCCAGGCCATTGGTCTGGAACGTGACCGCAAGGCGCTTTTCCCCATAGCGAAGCGAGCGCTTGATGTTATCGGCGCTGGCCTTGGGCTGGTGTTGCTCGCCCCCTTCTTCCTGATCGTGGCGCTCATGGTGCGCGCCGACGGTGGCCCGGCGTTTTTCGCGCATCAGCGCGTGGGGCGCGGCGGCAAGCTTTTCGGCTGCCTGAAATTCCGCTCCATGGTGATTGATTCGCAAGGGCGCCTTGAAGCGCTGCTTGCTAGTGATCCGGGGGCCCGCGCGGAATGGGAAGCAACCCGCAAGCTGAAGAATGATCCCCGCATCACGCCGATTGGGCGCTTCCTACGCTCGACCAGCCTTGATGAATTGCCGCAGCTGATCAATGTGCTGCTCGGCGAAATGAGCCTGGTCGGCCCCCGCCCCGTGCAGGAAGCGGAGATTGATCGATATTACGGTGCCTCGGCCGCGCATTACATGGCCGTGCGCCCTGGCATTACCGGCCTTTGGCAGGTTAGCGGGCGGAGCGAAACCTCTTACGAATCCCGCGTCGCGCTGGATGTTGCCTATGTGTCGCGCCCTTCACTGCTGGCTGATCTCAGCATTCTCCTGCGCACGCCGGTTGCAGTAGTGTCTCGCCGCGGCGCCCATTGATGATGACAGGGCGCGGCCAGCTTCCCGCGCCCTTTCCTTGATATCTCAGCGCGCCGCCGATTGAAGGAATTGCCAATGGCTGAGGCGCAACCTGCGGGGGCCGCGGAACGCGCGGGCGGGCGCAGGCTGGTGTCCGGCATTCTATGGAATGGGCTTGGGCGCGGCCTGCCCCTGCTGCTGGCCCTTGTCATCACGCCGTTTCTGGTTGGCGCCCTTGGCGTGGAACGTTGGGGGCTTTTCACGCTTGCGCTTGCGCTGATCGGCATTTTCGGCGTTTTCGATCTCGGCCTTGGCATGGCGCTGACGCGCGGCGTTTCGGAAAAGCTTGGCACGGGCGCGGTTGATGAAGCGCGTGCCATGATTGGGGCGACGCTTTTGGCGCTGCTTGGCGTGTCTTCCATCATGGCGGCAGGGCTTTTTCTGGCGATGCCCTGGTTGGTGGGGCGCTTCCTGAATGTGCCGGAAGGCTTGCGTCACGAAGCCATCACCGCCTTTCAATT
>CAMCHA010000353.1 GCA_945874515.1 Asaia bogorensis | reverse complement strand
CGGCTTTGCCGAGGGGCAATTCTGGGTGCAGGACGCTGCCGCCGTGCTGCCCGCCCGGCTGCTGGCGCCGTGCGCGGGCGAGCGCATCGCTGATCTTTGCGCGGCCCCAGGCGGTAAGACTGCGCAGCTTGCGGCGGCGGGCGCCAAAGTCACGGCGGTGGAGCGGGATGCGAAGCGCGCGGAACGCCTGCGCGACAATCTGGCGCGGCTGCAGTTGCCTGCGGAGATCATCACGGCAGACGCGATAAGCTTTCGCCCGACCGCGCCCTTTGATGCAGTTCTGGTGGATGCGCCCTGCACCGCAACCGGCACCATCCGTCGCCACCCGGATGTCGCCTGGCTGAAGCGCCCGCGTGATGTCGCGACCGCCGCCGCCTTGCAATCGCGCCTGCTGCAAGCTGCGGCTGGCATGCTGGCCCCGGGCGGGCGTTTGGTTTTCGCGACCTGTTCCTTGCAGGCCGAAGAAGGGGAGGCGCATTTGCGCGAAGCCGCAGCGCTTGGCCTTCGGCTCGATCCAATCCGGCCAGAGGAAGTGCCTGGCTTGTCCGAAGCAATCCTGCCATCCGGTGCGCTCCGCACCCGCCCGGATTACTGGGCCGCACGCGGGGGCATGGATGGGTTTTTCATCGCTCGTTTTCTGAAGGGCTGACTGCGTGAATACCATTGCGCTTCGCCGCGCGCTTAGGCACATCTGATCCCATGCCGCGCGGAGATCTTTTTCCCGATATCGCCCCCTATGAAACTGGCTTCCTGCCGCTTTCAGGCGGGCATGTCATGTATTGGGAACAGGTGGGCAATCCGCGTGGTCAGCCGGTACTGTTCCTGCATGGCGGGCCTGGCGCGGGGGCAGGTGCGGTGCATCGGCGCTTCTTTGATCCGCATCATTGGCGCGTGATCATTTTCGATCAGCGTGGTGCGGGGCGGTCCCGCCCGCTTGGCGAATTGCGCGAGAACACCACGCAGCATCTGGTGCGTGATATTGAAGTGCTACGCCAATTCCTTGGCATTGAAAATTGGTTGCTGTTTGGCGGTTCCTGGGGATCAACCCTCGCTTTGGCTTACGCGCAGGAACATCCGGCACGTGTGCTGGGCTGCGTGTTGCGCGGCGTGTTTTTGGGCCGGCAGGAGGAAGTGAGCTGGTTCTTAGAAGGGCTCCGTCGCGTCTTCCCCGATGCCTGGGCGGCCTTCAGTGAACACCTACCGCCTGAAGAACGCGGTGACCTGCTGGGCGCCTATCTGCGCCGGCTTTGCGACCCCGACCCCGCCGTGCACCTGCCCGCCGCGCGCGCTTGGAGCCAATATGAGGGGTCCTGTTCCACCCTGCTGCCATCACCTGAAACGGTCGCGAGTTTCGCGCAGGATCGCACCGCTTTGGGCCTAGCGCGGATTGAGGCGCATTACTTCGCCCATGATCTTTTCCTGCCGCCCGAGGGCCTGCTTGGCCGCATGGACCGCCTGGCCGGGATTGAGGCGGAGATTGTGCAAGGCCGCTACGACATGGTCTGCCCCGCGACCAGCGCTTTTGAACTGGCCGCGGCCTGGCCCACGGCCAAGCTTACCGTAATCCCCGATGCCGGCCATTCCGCGCTGGAACCCGGGCTGCGGACGGCTTTGGTAAGCGCGGTTGAGCGTTTCCGCCGGCGGTGAGACGTTTCCTAAGGGCCTGATTTACGCTATTGAAACATCGTCTGTCCCCGTAGCTCAGCAGGATAGAGCACCAGATTCCTAATCTGGGGGCCGTGAGTTCGAATCTCGCCGGGGACAATTCCTTGCTCAACCACTGAAATAACATAGAAAAATAACGTCGTCTCAGCTCCAGATCGCAGTCTGGCATCACAAGGGACGATACATTGGGCAAGCCATATCTCTTTAAACGCGGCTCTCGATGGTATTCTCGCATCCGGGTGCCATCGCCCCAAGGCCTGCACAGTTTATCGCGGAGTTCTTGGCCCATTTGACACGGGTCTTGCACGGAGGGCAGCAACCACCGTCGCACGTGCCCTTAACAACCAATCCAATAGAGGCAATCACCCCGCAGCAGTCCGGCGCCCTTATTGGGGCCCTTGCTACGACGTTCGCGCCCCCCAAGCCGCGCACCCAACGCATCAGCCAGCCCCACAGAAGCGTCGTGGCCCCCCTTGGCCAGTGCCTGGCGAGGACAATGGCGACCCTAGGCGCTGGCAGCGCCTGCCCGAATTGCTGGAGGCCTATTTCGGGTGTCGAGATCTCAGTGAAAAAACTAAGGTCAGCACGGCCGCCGCTATTCGGGACTTCGACGCCCTCGTGCGCGGACGCCCAATCGGCGAAATCACCCGGCAGAATCTGTCGCTGTATAAGCAAACCATCATGGCACGCCCGGGGCGGGTAGGACGCGCACAAGCTGCGCCCGCAACAGTGCAGAAGTTACTTAACCATGTGCGGTGCGTGCTGAGTTAAGCCACGGATGAGGAAGCGATCGTTACGGTTAATCCGGGCGCCAAGGTGCGCCCTCCGCCACAGAAACGAAAGGCACAAGTCGAGGACGCCAAGCGGCGGGCATTCAGCCGCGAGATGCAGACGCATCTTTTCGCAAGCCCTCTTTTCACCGGTTGCATTAGCCGCGATCGGCTGACGACCAAGGGCGAGCATGTTTACCGGGAAGACACCTTTTATTTTTTCCTCTGTTCCTATCTTACGGGCGCGCGGACCAGCGAATTGCCCGGCAGCGAGGTTTTCAAGCATGGTGAAACTTGGTGCCTCGATCTTCGCCAGACAGGCACCAAGACTGGTGCCGCAAAGAGGATTGTTCCCATTCTTCACGCACTTGAGAAAACAGGGTTCGTGGATTGGGCGCTTTCCAGGCAGAAAACTGGAGAGCTGTTCAAAGGCGAAAGGGTGCCGCAAACCTGGTCTAGGGTGGCCAATTATTATCTTGAACAAATCGGCCTGAAGGACCGGTATCATGTTGCCTATAGTCTCAGGCATTGTTTCAAGCAGATGCTCCGGACGTCAAACCTGAATACCGAATTGGCAAACCGCATTTTTGGCCACTCATCGAACTTCGTCGGCGAGCAATATGGGATTGAGTATCTAAGTGAAGCAGACTCAGCGCTTGCTGTTAAAGCTATCAAGCCACCGATTTCTCTGGAGCATCTTTATGTCAAAAAATGAGTTCTTTTGACAACGAAGCTTTGCAGCGTCAGATTTCATCCCTGTTGTCAACATAAGGAATACAGGGCCACACGCGGGTTATAAGTGGTCAACATTAGGCCACTTACGGTCGAACAGCAGGTCTCATTTAGGCGTTAATGAGTTGTTTGGCGCCTAGGCCTCCAACGTCGATTTTCATGTCTTTATGCGCTTTCCACTTTGGTACTGATTCTCGGCTCATGATAGTGGTGACAAATCATCCGCGGAGCACCCGAGATTTGCTGCTGGCGCCAAACGCGGTTCGCGTTCCCATGATATCATTCCGTATATAGATCAAAGATTTTCACTCATTTTGATGTCAAAAATTGAGATGAGCTCCTCCCCCCGTTACTGCAGGCAGATGTAACA
>CAMCHA010000352.1 GCA_945874515.1 Asaia bogorensis | reverse complement strand
CGCATGGCCAAATGCATCTTGCGCATGGCGAAGTAATGGAAGCGAAAGGTCAGCGCCGGCGTGGACCAGGGATTGGGCGCCTGTTCATGCGGCAGGGTGATGTTGAAGCCGATGGAAGGCGCGCCGCATTCGAACGCCCCGCGATTGGCAGCCTCCATGATCCCGGGGCCGCCGCCCGTTGCAATCACATTATCCCGCAGCGCGCCGGATGCGGCCAAGGCGCCGCCGCGCATGGACACAATCCGGGCGAAGGCGCGCGCATCCTCATAAAACCGGGACCGATCAAGCGCCTTTTGTGCTGCGCGCTTTTCCGCCACGCCACGTGCCTTCTTAGCCTGGGCGGCGGCTTGTTCGGCGCTCGGGGTGCGGGCGGAACCAAACACTACCACGGTGGAACGCACCCCCCAATCGCGCAGCTCATATTCGGCCTTGGCGTATTCCATGCCGAAGCGGAAAGGGCGCATTTCGTCTCGGAGCAGGAATTCCTGATCCTCGACGGCCAGCAGATAGCTGCGTGAGTGCTTTTGGGCGCCGTTGTCTGGCATGGAAATCTTCCCGCTTTATGTCGCGCGCATCTTGGCATGAAGCGGGTCGGGCATGCGATGGGAGGGGGTGGCAAGACCCAAAAGCGTGACTCTGCTGCAACGGTCACGAGTCGCCTTGAATCAAAGCATCGCCAAACGGTAAAAATCCCTGGGCAAAGAATGGCTTCCGGCCTAATGTTGTGAATCACTCTGAAGTGCTTCCTTGATGCCTCGCCTCTTTCTCCCGGCCGATTCCAGGCCCTCCGCCGAACCAGGCGCCGTCAGGCGGCGCTTTGCCTCGGCCGATCTGCGCGCGCTGTTGCGCCGGCGCTTGATGGAATTATGCGGCCTGCTGGCTGCGATTGCGGCACTTGGGCTGGCCGCGGCGCTCCTTAGCTACGACCCCACCGACCCATCCTTGAATACAGCGACCACCCGCGCGGTCAGCAATCTGGCCGGGCCGGCGGGGGCTGTGGTGGCGGATGTTCTGTTGCAGGGCGCGGGTTATGCGGCGGCCTTGCCCGTGCTGGCGCTGCTCTCCTGGGCCTTTCGGCTGGTAACCCAGCGCGGCCTTGGCTTCATCCCCTTCCGGCTGATCGGCCTTGCCATTGCCCTGCCCTTGGGCGCGGCGGCGCTGAGCCTGGCCCCCTTGCCGCCGGAAGCGCCGAGCCTGGCCGGCGCTGGCGGCGCTGTGGGGCCACTTTTGGCCGACGGCATTATTTCATGGCTTTCGGCCAGTTTCGGCCCCTATGGCGCGCTGCTGGCCAAGGCCGGGCTGGTCTTCGGTGCCGTGGGCGCCGGCTTTATCGGCTGCGGCCTGACCTTCGGCGAATGGCGCGGCGCTGGCCGCGCGGCGCTTGGCGCCAGCCAGGCCGCCCTGGATGCGGCGCGGGCGGGGGCAGAACGGCTGCGCCCGGTTGAGGAAGTGGAAACCCAGAAGCCCGGCTTTTTCGCCCGCCTTGCCAAGCGCTTCAAAACCCGCACTGGTCGCCTGTTCCGCCGTCAGGAACCCGAAATTCCCTTGGGCCCCATGCTGCGCGCCGCCGATGCGGCGGCCGAGGCCATGCCGATCCGCCCCGAAGCACCCGATGCAGGGCGCGAAGCCCCACCAGTGCGTCCTCGCAAACCAGCCGAACCCGCGCGTCGGCCGACGCAGCAACCCGCACTTGATCTAGGAGATGGCGCCTGGGCGCTGCCGCCGCTTGACCTGCTGACTGCCGCCCCCACGCAGCGGGTGGGCCGGCCTTCCGAGGAATCCCTGCAAGCCAATGCGCGCCTTCTGGAAAGCGTCTTGGAAGATTACGGCGTGCGCGGGCGCATTGCGGAAATCCGCCCCGGCCCGGTGGTGACTTTGTACGAACTGGAACCCGCGCCCGGCACCAAATCCGCGCGCGTGATTGGCTTGGCTGATGATATCGCGCGGTCCATGAGCCTGATCGCGGTGCGTATCGCAACCGTGCCGGGGCGCAATGTGATCGGCATTGAAATGCCCAATGCCAAGCGCGAAACCGTGTTCCTTTCAGAAATGTTTGGCGATGAAAGCTGGCATCGCCATCCGGGCAAGCTGCCCTTGGCACTCGGCAAGGATATTAGCGGCGCACCGGTGATCGCGGATTTGGCGCGCATGCCGCATTTGCTGATTGCCGGCACCACGGGTTCGGGCAAATCGGTCGGGATCAATACCATGATCCTGAGCCTGCTGTATCGTTTCAGCCCCGATGAATGCCGCTTCATCATGATTGACCCCAAGATGCTGGAGCTTTCGGTTTATGACCGCATTCCGCATCTGCTGGCGCCAGTAGTGACGGAACCGCCCAAGGCGATTGGCGCGCTGAAATGGACCGTGCGGGAGATGGAACGCCGCTACCGTTCGATGAGCCAATTGGGCGTGCGCAATATCGCGGGCTACAACGAAAAAGTGACAGCAGCGCGCCAACGCAGTGAAACGCTGACCAGGCGCGTGCAAACCGGATTTGATCCGGAAACCAATAAGCCCGTTTTTGAAGATCAGCCACTCGCGCTGGAAGCGCTGCCCATGATTGTGGTGGTGATCGATGAAATGGCCGATCTGATGATCGTGGCCGGCAAGGACATTGAAGCGGCGGTACAAAGACTGGCGCAAATGGCGCGTGCCGCGGGTATTCATGTGATCATGGCCACACAGCGGCCTTCGGTGGATGTCATCACCGGCACGATCAAGGCAAATTTCCCGACGCGCATTTCCTTCCAGGTGACGTCAAAGATTGATAGCCGCACCATCCTTGGCGAACAGGGCGCGGAACAGCTGCTCGGCCAGGGTGACATGCTGCATATGCCAGGCGGCGGGCGCATTGCGCGCGTGCATGGCCCCTTTGTGTCAGACACTGAGGTGGAGCGGATTGTTGAATTCCTCCGCGCCCAGGGTGAGCCCGCCTATGTTGATGAAGTGACCGAAACCGAGGATGAGGGTGATTCCGTTGCCATGCTCGGCATGCTGGGCGGCAATACGGATGCCGAGGCATCGCTTTATGATCAGGCGGTGGCGCTGGTCACACGCGAAGGCAAGGCAAGCACGAGCTTTGTGCAGCGACATTTGAACATTGGCTATAATCGCGCGGCGAAGTTGATTGAACAGATGGAAAAGGACGGCGTGGTGGGGGCGGCCAATCACGTGGGCAAGCGGGAAGTGTTGGCGCCTGGGCCGAGGGATTAAGCCGGGGGGAGCGCAACTTTAAGCCTGCATCGGGTGAGGAAATTAGTAGAGTTATCGTGGGCGCCAAATGAATGCAGCCTTAGACCAGATTGATCAGCTACACTCAAACAAAGCCAGTCCTGTTAGGGAGGAAGGCAAAGCCAAGGCACCATGTTTGACCTAAAGCTTCTTTTCTCGAAAAACTTTTTTGGGGGCATCTTCGTCCTCATTCAAGCCAGCCTGATTTTGGCGGTCTTCATAGGTTCCCTGGCTTACATCTTGTTGATACTCCGCGACACCTATCATTCAACTGGTGGATGGATTTATCAGTCAGCAAAGACCAAGCGATTTGG
>CAMCHA010000351.1 GCA_945874515.1 Asaia bogorensis | reverse complement strand
CCTATCTCCGCGCGCTGGATGCGCCGCGCAGCGAAAGGTTGGCAGAGGCATCGCCCCGGCCTTGAAGCTGTAAGGCAGGAATAAGACATGGCGCGTTATCTGGTGACAGGCGGTGCGGGTTTCGTCGGCAGCCATGCGGTGCTGGCTTTGCTTGATCGCGGCGATGAGGTTGTGGTGCTGGATGACCTCAGCCAAGGCCACCGCGCTGGCGTGCCGGCGGCTGCGACTTTGGTGCATGGACCTTTGGCGGATCGCGCGGAACTCGCGCGGGTTTTCGCCAATTGGCACTTTGATGCGGTGCTGCATTTCGCGGCCCTCTCCCTCGTGGGCGAAAGCATGAAATCGCCCATGCATTACCTGGCGGAAAATCTCGGCAATAGCGTGCGGCTGATTGAAGCGGCGGTCGAAGTTGGGTGCTTGCGCTTCGTGTTGTCTTCCACCGCGGCCCTTTTCGGCAAGCCGGAACGCATCCCGATTGATGAGGATTGCCCTGTTGCCCCCGGCAATCCCTATGGCGAGAGCAAGCTGATGGTGGAAACAGCGCTTGCCTGGGCTGAACGCATCCACGGCCTGCGCTACGCCGCGCTGCGCTTCTTCAACGCGGCTGGTTCAGACCCCGCCGGCCGCGCGGGGGAAGATCACAACCCGGAGACCCATCTGGTGCCGCTCGCGATTGATGCCGCCCTTGGCAGGCGCCCGGCGCTGACGGTGTTTGGCGATGATTACCCAACGCCCGATGGCACCTGCATTCGCGATTACGTGCATGTGACCGATTTGGCGGATGCGCATTTGCGCGTTCTGGCAAGGCTCGAAAGCCATGGCTCCTGCCGCTACAATATCGGCAATGGCGAAGGCCATTCGGTGAAGCAGGTGCTTGGCGCGATTGAACGCGTGAGTGGCCGCGCCGTGCCCCATAGCATCGGGCCCCGCCGCGCGGGCGATCCCGCGGTGCTGGTGGCGGCGAGTGAGCGGCTGCGGCATGAAACCGGCTGGGCGCCGCGTTTTGGCGACATTGATGAGATTGTCCGCACCACCTGGGCTTGGCGGGAAGCGCATCCGCGGGGCTATGGGGACCGCTGATCCCGGCGGTATAAGTCTTTGAATTACAGCAAAAATTAAAATTTCATGACGAACGCCTCCGCGCGCGGCTTTGGGCCTGGGCTACTTGCCCTTCGCCCCCCCTGATGCGACAAGACGGGCGTAATTCTCAAAACATTCAAGGCGGCCCCAACGGCCCAGGCTATGGAAGGTGCAAGCATGTCAGAACTCGAAATCATCTGGACCAAGGTAGATGAGGCGCCAGCGCTGGCCACATTTTCCCTGCTGCCCATCGTAGAATCCTTCGTGGGCGTTGCCGGCGTTAAGATGAGCCTCAAGGATATTTCGCTCACGGGCCGAATCCTTGCGAATTTCCCCGAAAACCTGACGCCCGCGCAAAGGGTGAATGATGAATTGGCCGAACTCGGCAAGCTCGCCCTGAAGCCTGAAGCCAATATCATCAAGCTGCCGAATATCTCGGCCTCGGTGCCCCAGCTTAAGGCTGCGATCAAGGAATTGCAGGGCAAGGGCTGTAAGGTGCCGGATTACCCGGACAACCCCATCAATGACGCCGAGCGCGAAATCCGCGCACGTTACGGCAAGGTGCTGGGCAGCGCCGTGAACCCTGTGCTGCGCGAGGGCAATTCAGACCGCCGCGCGGCGGGGGCCGTGAAGCAATATGCGCGCAACAACCCGCATAAAATGGGCGCCTGGTCGAAGGATTCCAAATCCCATGTCGCCTATATGCCGGGTGGGGATTTCTATGGCTCGGAAGTGGCCACCACCATCGCGGCGCCCACCAATGCGCGCATTGAATTGGTGGCGAAGGATGGAAGTGTGGCGGTGCTGAAGGCGAAAACGTCTTTGATCGCCGGCGAAATCATTGACGCCTCCGTTATGAGCCGCAAGGCCTTGCGTGCCTTCCTTGCCGAACAGATTGATGCCGCGAAGCGCGAAGGGGTGCTGTTTTCGCTTCACCTCAAGGCCACCATGATGAAGGTCTCCGATCCCATCCTGTTCGGCCATACGGTGTCGGTGTTTTTCGCCGATGTCTTCCAAAAGCACGGCGCGACGCTCACGCGCCTTGGTGTCAACCCGAATAACGGCGTTGGCGATATGTTGGCCAAGATCGAAACCCTGCCAGAGGCTGAAAAGACCGCGATCCTGGCTGATATTGACGCCACCTATAAGGCGCGCCCCGCGCTTGCCATGGTCAATTCCGATCGCGGCATCACGAATCTGCATGTCTCCAGCGATACCATCATTGATGCCTCCGTCCCGGCGATGATCCGCGAATCAGGCAAGATGTGGGGCCCAGATGGCAAGCTGCATGACACCAACGCAGTAATCCCAGACCGCTGCTATGCGCGGCTGTTCCAGACCGTTATTGAAGACTGCAAGGCCAATGGCGCTTTTGATCCGAAGACCATGGGCTCTGTCCCCAATGTCGGGCTGATGGCGCAGCAGGCCGAGGAATACGGCTCCCATGACAAGACCTTCGAAGTGGCTTCAGATGGTGAAGTGCACGTGGTCGCTGAAGATGGGACGGTGTTGCTTTCGTGTCCCGTGGAGGCCGGCGATATCTTCCGTATGTGCCAGGTGAAAGATGCGCCCATTCAGGATTGGGTAAAGCTTGCCGTGCGCCGCGCGCGGCTCAGCAATACGCCGGCGGTCTTCTGGCTGGATGCCAATCGCGCGCATGACGCGCAGTTGATCATCAAGGTGCAGAAATACCTGAAGGATCACGACACATCGGGCCTTGATATCCGCATCCTGGAATCGGTGGAGGCGATGCAGTTCTCGCTCGATCGTATCCGCAAGGGGCTCGATACCATTTCCGTCACCGGCAATGTGCTGCGCGATTATTTGACCGATCTTTTCCCAATCATGGAACTCGGCACCTCGGCCAAAATGTTGTCCATCGTGCCATTGCTGAATGGCGGTGGCTTGTTTGAAACCGGCGCCGGTGGCTCAGCGCCGAAGCATGTCGAGCAATTCCAGGGCGAAGGTTATCTCCGCTGGGATTCGCTGGGCGAGTTTCTGGCGCTTGGCGCTTCGCTTGAGCATTTAGCGCAGATCACGGGCAATGCTGATGTGCGCGTGCTTGCTGAGACGCTCGATGAAGCCAATGGAAGGATCCTGGAATATAACCGCTCACCCGCGCGCAAAGTGGGTGAGATTGATAACCGCGGCAGCCATTTCTACCTCGCCCTTTACTGGGCGCAGGCTTTGGCGTCGCGCGACAATAGCTCGGGCCTCGCCGCGCGCTTCAAGCCGCTTGCTGATCTGCTCTCGGCCAATGAGAAGAAGATCTATGGCGAATTGATCGAAGCCCAGGGCAAGGCGCAGGAATTGGGCGGGTATTACCGGCCTGATGATGCGAAAACCTCAGCCGCGATGCGCCCTAGCAAGACCTTGAATGAGGCTTTGGCGACGCTGAAGGCCTGAACCGTCTCAATCCCGATAACCTGATCCTTACACAGGATCAGGTTATCGGATGGCGCTTCACAAAGACGCGCT
>CAMCHA010000350.1 GCA_945874515.1 Asaia bogorensis | reverse complement strand
CGGACGGATTATCCGAATCAGGTCAATAATGTCCTGTGCTTTCCCTTCATCTTTCGCGGTGCGCTGGATGTGGGGGCCACCACCATCAATGAGGAAATGAAAGTCGCGGCGGCGGATGCCATTGCCGCGCTTGCGCGCGTTGAAGCATCAGAGGTGGTGGCCGCCGCTTATGGCGGGCAGGCGCCGATTTTCGGGGCGGATTACATCATCCCGAAACCCTTTGATCCACGCTTGATCTTGGAAGTCGCGCCCGCCGTCGCACGCGCTGCCATGGAAAGTGGTGTCGCCACGCGCCCCATCACGGATTTCGTCGCCTATCGCAGCCGCCTGGAACGCCATGTGTTCCGGTCTGGTAATTTGATGCGTCCGGTTTTTGAAGCCGCACGCAAACGCCCACGCCGCATCGCCTATGCGGAGGGTGAGGATGAGCGCACGCTCCGCGCCGTACAATCCGTTTTGGATGAAGGCATTGCCGAACCCTATCTGATTGGCCGGGCCGATGTGATCACCGCGCGCTGCAAAGCGCTGGGCTTGCGCATGTCGGTCGGCGAAAGCGTGAAAGTGCTGGACCCCGCGCGCGATACTGAAATCTTCGACCCCTTGGTGGAGCTATATCGCCGTAAGGTCTCACGCCGCGGTGTGCCGCCGGATGCCGCGGCGCGGCGTGTTGCCACCCATCCTGCCGTTGCGGCTTCCTTGTTGCTGGACGCAGGGCTGGTGGATGCGGCGCTGTGCGGCGGCACGCAGGATTGGATGGAACAATGGCGCCATGTGCTGGATATCATCGGCAAGCGCGATGATGTCGGGCGCGTCTATGCGCTTTCCGGGCTGATCACACGCAATGGCGAACATCTTTTTGTTGTGGATACGCATCTCTGCGTGGAACCCAGCGCTGCGCAAATCGCAGAAATGACTCTGCTGGCCGCCGAACAGGTGCGCGGCTTTGGCATTCAGCCGAAAGTGGCGCTGCTATCGCATTCTTCCTTCGGCGCATCCCATGCGCCCAGCGCTCGGCGCATGCGTGACGCCCTGGGACTGATCCAGGCACGCGATCCGGGACTGGAGGTGGACGGCGAAATGCATGCCGATGCGGCGCTGGTGCCGGCCATCCGCGACCGCGCCGTGCCGGATGGCAAACTGACAGGGGCGGCCAATCTGCTGGTCATGCCCGGGATTGATGCCGCCAATATCGCCTTCAATCTGGTGAAAGCCGCGACCGATGGTCTGCAACTTGGCCCACTTTTGCTCGGCGTGAAGAAGCCCATCCATGTGCTGGTGCCCAGCGTGACCGCCCGTGGCATCCTGAATTTAACCGCCCTGGCCGTCACCCAGGCCAATGCGGCGGGCTGACAGGGTTTGACGTGACGGGCCGGGCCACCACATCCGTGCCATGAGTAAACCGCCAGCCCCCCGCGCGCCCTCCGCCGCTATCACCGCCTTTCTGGGCCAGGCGGCGCGTGTGCCAGCGCTGCGGACAGCCCCCAGCACGGCGGCGCGGTTGTTCTTTGCCATTGATGCCACGGCATCGCGGGAGCGTACCTGGGATCAGGCAGCGGGGCTGACGGCCGAAATGCTGCAAGCGGCGCAGGGCATTGGTGGGCTGGCCATATCGCTTGCGTATTATCGTGGCTTTGGTGAATTCCGCGCCACACCCTTTTTGCAGGATGCGCGGGACCTCGCGCGGCGGCTTTCCGGTGTTTCCTGCCTGGGCGGCAAGACGCAAATCCAGGCGGTGCTGGATCATGCGCTGACGGAGACGAAACGTGAGAGGATCAGGGCGCTGATCTTCATCGGCGATGCCATGGAAGAAGATGCCGATGCGCTCTGCCACACCGCCGGGGAGCTTGGCCTACGCGGCACAGCGGCCTTCATTTTCCACGAAGGCGCTGATCCCGTGGCGGGTGCAGTGTTTCGGCAAATCGCGCGGCTTTCCGGTGGCGCCTATCTGCCCTTTGATTCGGCGGCCATCGCCCAGCTGCGCGATCTGCTGCGCGCCATTGCGGTTTATGCGGCGGGTGGCCAAAGCGCGCTGGCGCGATTGCCGAGTGCCGCGGCGCGGCAGGTGGCGGGCTTGCTGCCCAAACCGAAAGCCGGCGCATGACCTGGCTTGCTCTTGGCGCCATCGCGCTTTTCTTGCTTTTCCTGCTGCTGCGCGGCTTCGCGAATGCGCCTGTGGCGCGCGTCAGGCAATTCGGCGCGGTGCTGCTTGCTTCTATCGGGGTGGTGCTGTTGCTGCTCGGGCTTTTCACGGCGCGCGGGCAGCAGGCGCTGATTGCCCTTACTTTCTTCCTGCCGCTGCTGCTGCAATGGGTGCAGCGCTGGCGCACCAATAAGCGCTTCGGCGGGTCAGCGCCGCAAACGGGGGCGGCGAATAGCGTGGAAACCACCTTTCTTTCCATGACTCTACACCATGATAGCGGGCGCATGACCGGTAGCGTGAAGGCGGGGCAATTCGCCGGGCGAGATCTGGCAACACTTACCCTAGTGGAATTGCTGGCGCTGCTGCAGGAATGCCAAGCAGCGGATGCCGATTCCGTGGCTCTGCTAGAAGCCTGGCTCGATCGCGCGCATCCCGATTGGGGCGCGGAACCGGCAGCGGAACCGCGCAGCGGAGCGATGACGCGGGCCGAGGCTTTGGAAATCCTCGGCCTTGCAGAAGGCGCGGATGAGGATGCGATCCGTGCCGCACATCGGCGCTTGATGCGAAGTGCTCACCCCGATCAGGGTGGTAGCGCCTGGTTAGCCGCGCGCATCAATGCAGCGCGGGATTTCTTGCTTGGATAATCAGGTTCTGCGCCGCGCTTCGCGCCGCGCAATCCAAGTGGTAGCCAGGAAAATCACCAAAGCACCGGCATAGGTTGTCAGCGCCGGTTCCTCGCTGAACACCAGCCACCCCATCAGGCTGGCCCATACCAGATCAAGAAACTTCACCGGCTGGATCGCCGACATATCGGCAATGCGGAATGCTTCGGTCAGAAACCAATGGCCAACACTGCCCAGAATGCCCGTCAGGACAAACCAGCCCCATTGCTCGGCGCTTGGCCAGGTCCAGACCGCGAGCGCAAAGGGCAGGGTAAACAGCGCCACCATGATGGATTGCCACGCCACAATCACTTCGGGCTTGTCATGGCGCGTGAGGGCCTTGGTGATCAGGAAGGATGCTGCGAATAAGGGTGTGCTGGAAAGCATCACCAGATTCCAATAGCCGCCATCGCCCCGCAGGCCAGGTGCCACCACAATCAGTACGCCGATGAAGCCAATGCCAGCGGCAATCCAGCGCGCGCGAATCATCGGCTCACCCAAGAACAACACGGCGCCGGCCATAATGAATATCGGCCCAGTAAAGCCCATGGCGGTCATATCGGCCATTGCCACATTCGGTAAGGCAATGAACCAAAGCATGAGGCCAAGGGTATGCACCAAGCCGCGCCAAATCTGCCCACGCAGATTATGCGGCATCCAGGCCATCAAGCCGCTCCGCAGCATGAAGGGCAGCATCACCACAAGCCCCATCAGGTAGCGCAGGAATTGCACCTGTAAGGGGTCAAGTTCATGCGTAAG
>CAMCHA010000349.1 GCA_945874515.1 Asaia bogorensis | reverse complement strand
TCATGCGCCAGACCTTCCAGGAAATCGCGCCTGGCGTGTTCCTTCGGGCCGTCATCCTTGCCATCGCGTTCCATGGCACTGCGCTGCGTAGCCCCAGCAGCGGCAAAGGCGCGGCCGGGCTTGTCTTCGCCCAATTCAGCATCGCGCATCCGCGCTTCGGGTGCATCCCAAACGCGGAGCTGATCATACCCCGAATCCTGCTTACGCTTCACATATGCTTGGGCACGGCTACCATTGGCCAATAGAAACCAATGCCTGCTTGGATCGGCGTTGCTGGATGGAGTGGGCATCGCGGGGCTCCCTTAAAAACAACAAAGCCCTATTGCCCCAGATCGCGCGGGGCCTACTTGCGCTTGATCAAGTGTTTGGTGGAGAGATTAAAAGCACCGCGTCTTTCTTCGCTCAGTTGCCCAGATTGAATGCCTCATGCGGCGCCCCTTCAAGGCAGCGCCCTGCCATGCCACTCTGCCGCCACAGAACCAGGAAGCCCAACCCATGCGCCTTGCGGTGATTTCCGATATCCATGGCAATCTCGCCGCTTTGGAAGCGGCTTTGGCTGATATCGCCCGGCGCGGCATCACCGACATCATCTGCCTTGGCGATTGCGCTTCCGGCATGTGCTGGCCTGGGGAGACAACGCGCTTGCTGATGGACCGCGCTATCCCCACCATCCGCGGCAATCATGATCGTTGGCTGACGGATCGTGTGGCGGAGGGGTTAAAGGGCCAGGATGGCTTCGCCTTTCAGGAAACCACGCCCGACCAACGCGCCTGGCTGTATGAATTGCCCGAAAGCCTGACCCCCGCACCCGGCGTGCTCGCCTGCCATGGCACCCCATCATCCGATGTGCGGAACCTGTTGGAAGACCCGCGCCACGGCATTCTGGTGCCATCGCCGCTTTCCGCCATTCGCGAAAGGCTGGGCGAAGATGGCATGGCCGCGCGCGTCGTGCTGTGCGGCCATAGCCATCAATCGAGCATCATCCATATGCCGGGCGACGGCCCCTTGGTGGTCAATCCCGGCAGCCTTGGCCTGCCTGGCTTTCGCGTGACACGCGGGGACCATCCGCACCGTGCGGAGGCGCGTTCACCGCATGCGCGCTACGCCATCATCCATGTGGCGGAAGATGCCAAGCCGATGGCTGAGCTGGTTTCCATCGTCTATGACTGGGAAGCAGCGGCTCAGCGCGCGGAAGCGGTGGGTGCCAACCACGCTTGGCCGCATGTGCTGCGCACGGGTTACTTGCCGGAATCGCTGGACGAATAGCGGCTACGCGCCGCCTCAAATCCGCCCAAAACGCTGCAATGCAGCATCCAATTCGCCCGCGCGCCGTTCAATGCTCTGCACCTGATCAGCCGAAGGCCCACCAGCACGCGCTGCCGCCGCGCGGCGGTCGCGTTCCAGCGCATCCAATTCGGATTGCAACCGCGCGCCTTCGGCCGTTGCTGCCGGGTTTTGCGCGCGTTCGGCGCGTAGCTTTTCAAGGGTGGCGCGCTGCTGCGTCAAATCGCGCTGCAATCCTGCAAGGCGCTGTTCTGAAGCGCGCACCGCCGCCGTGCTGCGCGCGGCTTCGGCCTGGGCTGCCGTATTGCGTTCGGCGGCCATTTGCGCGGCGCGTTCCTGCAAAGCGGCCGCGTTTTCCAGGTTTTGCGCGCCGCGCACATCCTCACCGCTGACGGCAGCACCAATGCCGGTGAAAAAGCCGCGTTCGGAAGCAGGGCCTGCGCCCGCGCCAGCACAACCGGCCAACAACAACAGCGGCGCGATGGCGCGGAAGGATTTCAGCTTCATGGCGCGTCAACCCGTCGGCACGCGGCGGAGTGCGGATTCCAGATCATCCGCTGCCGCTTCAAGGCGGCGCTGTGCCTGATCAATCTTCGCTTCCTCATTCATCAATTGTGGTACTTGCCGAGAGCTCGCCACCAGGCGCTGGCGCGCATCACGCGCTTCTCCGGCGGTTTTGCGCATCAGTTCCGCATCCTGGCGCATGGTTGCGGCCTCGGTACGGTATTGCGCGGCGGTGATTTGCCCGGCGCGATATTGCCGATCAAGCTGCGACAATTTCTGCTGATTCTGCTTCGCCACTTGTTCAGAAGCGGCGGCGGTATTGTTCAAATTACTGGCAACTTGCTGCGCAGATTGGATGCGCTGGGAAGCGCCGGCTTCGCGATTTTCAAAGCCAAGATTGCGTTCCGCCACCGCCATGCCGGCGGCAAGCCCAACCAGCGCACCAATGCCCGCGCCGATCAGCGCATTCTGCCCGCTATTGCCGCGACCAAAAGCGGCGGCACCTGCGGCACCTGTCGCGGCGCCGGCCAAGGCACCGGTTGCTGCGGTTTGGTTCCAGCGTTGCGATTGCTGGCGCATGGCCTGTTGCTCAGCCGTGAGCGGCTGGCCGCTCGCGCCCATACTGGGGTTTTGGCAGGCGGGCAATAGCAAGGTCAGGGAAAGCAGTGCCGCCGCGCTTTTGAGCGCGGGTTTGCGGCGGGCGAGGGCAAACAGGGTCATGGGCGTGATCTTCCTTCGATCAAGTCAGTCCATCATATCACTATGGCATGGTTGGTGCGAATTTGCGGCGAAATCGTCGCACAGTGTCACCGCCCGCCACCGGGGCAGGAGATTCCATAATCCCAGCGCGTGGAAGGTGAACCAGGCGTGCCCATCACTTCTACCGTGACCACGTAGTCCTCAGCCGAGCCGCCACGCGGCGGGTTCCAGTCAAAGGAAATCCCGCCATTCCCGGAAACGAACCCCGGCGATTCTGAGAGCAATCTGCCCCGGTGATAGACGCGGATGCGATCCGGCTCCATCCGGGTGTTGTAGCTGATGGTCACGCGCCCGGGGTTCGGCCCCAGATAATGCCGCGTTTCAGTGATGCCGCGCCCGCCACTTTGCACCTGGGTATTGCAGGGTTCCACATTGGGCGGGCGTTCCAGCGGCCTTTCGGCCGGCCGAGGCGGTGGGGTTGGCCGCGGTGGTGGTGGCGGCGGTGGCGGGCGCGGTGGTTCAGGTCTGGGCTCCGGCCGCGGTTCCGGCTCGCGCGGTGGTTCTGGCGCTGGCGGTGGTGGCGGTGGCGGTGGTGGGGGCGGTGGTGGCGGCAGCGGGCATTCGGCGCGTCGGCGGCCTAATTCTTCCTCCAGCGCGGCCAGGCGGTGGCGGAGCTCCCTTTCGCGTTCCCGTTCCAGCAGCAGGGTGCGCATGGCGTCCAGATCGCCCTGCTCCACGCGGCACATGCCGGCGTCGGGCGTCATCCAACGCGCGATCCAGGGTGCGGTAAAGGCGGCCGCAGTACCAAGCAGCGCAAGCGACAGCAAAGCCGCACCAAGCACTGCCAACGGCGTGCGCGCAGGTGCTTCGGCTGGCCGGCCATCATCCAAATCGCGCAACAGGCCAAGCCCACCCGGCGCATTGGCCTGGGCCATGCCCCAGCCCGCCAGGACTGGCCGGCCTTCATGAGCGAAAACATGGTCAAAGCTTGGGATTTCAATCGCGGCGGCAACCAGCGCTGGCAGTTGCCCAGCCCGCGCCGGGTCCTCGGACGCCGCCAGGGCAGCGCCGCGGCGGAGTTCG
>CAMCHA010000348.1 GCA_945874515.1 Asaia bogorensis | reverse complement strand
GCTCGGGCGCTACCTGCTTTGGGGTATTTCCGAATGCGGCTTCAGCGGCTTCAGCAGCAGCGACCTTGCCCCCCGCCTGGTGGTGTTGGGGAGGGGGGCTTCACGGCGCCGCCCTTTGAGGGTTATTAGGCGCCGTCCATCGCGCTTAAGCGCGATGGACTTAGATTAAGTAAAAGTTTGGTCGCATTTTCCGAGTCGCCAAGTGAGTTCACTTGGCTTGAAAATGCTCCACGTTGGGGCGTCGCCAAGCGGTAAGGCAGCGGTTTTTGGTACCGCCATTCCCAGGTTCGAATCCTGGCGCCCCAACCAACTTCCTTACAATCCCAATAAATCCAGCGTGCGCCCGATGATCTTTGCTTCATCAAAGCGCTCAAGCGCGCGTGCGCGTCCGGCTTCGCCCATGCGGGTGCGGAGAGCCCCATTGGTCGCAAGCTGCGACAGTGCCTCAGCCAAGGGCGCAATTGTTTCGGGCGGCACCAGCAACCCCGTCTCCCCCGCCACCACCTGCTCGCGTGGGCCGCGAATATCGGTGGCGACAACAGGCAGGCCGGTCAGCATCGCCTCAATCACACTCATCGGCAGGCCCTCAAAATGCGATGGCAGGCAGAAGACATCCGCCGCCGCCAGCAGCCGCGCCACATCATGCCGATAGCCAAGCCGTTGCAGCCTGGGGCCGAGCGCTGCGGCGGCGCGGGCGAAATGCGGTTTCATATCCTCGCCATGATCGGAAGCGAGGCGTTCGCCCACCACCCAAAGCCGCGCATTCTCGGGCGTTGCTTCCATGGCGCGCAGCAATTCGGGATAGCCCTTGTGGCGCACAAGCCGTGATACCGCGATGATCACGCAATCATCTTCAGCTGCGCCCAATTCAGCACGCAAAGCACGGCGCGCTTCGGAATCGGGATGGAAAGCTGCGGGGTCTCGCCCATTCAAGACGGCGGTGGCGTTTGGGTGAATGCCAAGCCGGCGCGCATCAGCGGCTTCTTCTTCGCTCACGGTCAGATAAACATCCGTGATGCGCCCGGCAGCGCGTTCAAGTTGCAAGGCCAAGGTGCGGCGCCACCAGGGACCGGGCTGATTGAACAGAAACCCATGGCAGGTATAGGCAATGCGCGGCACGCCGGCTGACCGTGCCGCCGCGCGCCCGATCAAGCCACTGATCGGCATATGCGCATGCACCAGATCGCATCGCTCGCGCTTCAGGAAATCGCGCAGGGCCTTATAGGCGTTCCATTGCGCCAGCGGATTCATGCTGCGCGCCATGGGCATGGCTTCAATACGAAAACCCTCGGCGCGCGGAATATCGAGCAAGGGGCCTTCGGCGCAAAGCCCAACAACCTCATGCCCACGCGCGCGGGCGCCACGCATCACCGGCAGGATGAAATGCCGCATGGCGAAATCCACATTCGCGATGAAGCAGATTTTCATGGAAAGTTTTGCGCACTCACGCGTCTGGGATAGGTACGGCGCCGGGCAGGCTCACGCGCGTGATCGCCCATTGCAGCGAAACCTCATTTTCTTCGGCGTAGAGCACGATTTGCAGGCTGCGCCGCGCCTCACCACCCAGATAGATGCTGTCTTCCAAGGCAACGCGCGCACCCTTGGCGCGAAGCTTCCAGCCCGCACCGGAGGCGAGGCGCAGCAGCACAGCGCTTTCATCCTGCAACAGATTGGCCGTCACGGCGGGATGCAGATGAAACCGCGCAACAAAAATCGGCACCGGCGCATCGGGCGGCATTTCCAGCACATCCTCGCCACGCAGATCATCGCCTGATTCCGCCAAATAAAGCCGCCTGCGATGCACCGCGCCGAAGGGGCCGCGCCAGCCATCATGGCTCACTTCCAGCCATTGCGCGCCGGTGGCTTCCTGGCGTTCCACCTCCACCGTCTCAGGCTTGCGGCCCAGGCCCTCGGGGCGGAGTTCGCTGGAATTGGTGTCAGACAGCACCAGCGTGGAATGCGCGGCAGTGGCGCGGAGCGCATCGCGCCAGCCTTCCTCACCTGCCGGCGCCGCGCCACAATTCACAATTAGCCGATCACGCCCGATGGACATTTCAAAGGAAAGTGTGCCGGCATGGGCGAAGCGATCCGCGCCGCTTGGCAAGCCGCCAAGCCCGGTGGCGCCGCGCCCGCGTGGCGGCGGGCCAGCATCCATGATGATCACGGTGCGCCCGGCTTGCAGGCGCTGAAAGCCGGTTTCCGGCAATTCCAGCGCGCCGCGCCCGCGCGCCTGGCCTTGCGTCAGCACCAGGTCAAGCAAAGCCGAGTTTTCTTCCCGCGCGCCATTGAACAGCGCCAAGCCGCCATCGCCATGGCGGAACAGGCGCAAAGCGGGGGCAGCGCGGTCCAAGGCGGCCAGCAGATGCGGCGGCGCTTCCACGCCCACGCCATGCAGCAGGTTGCGGATTTCAATCAGGTCTTGAAGTGCCGCGAGTTGTTGCGCGGGTGAACGTTCAATATGCCCGCCATCAGGCAGGAATTGGCGTTCGATCTCGGCGGGCAGGAAGCGGATGGCGCGTTGCAGATAGGCGTCTTCTTCCAAGGCGACAGCAGCGGCAAGCGCGCCCTTAAGCGCCACCAAAGCGCCGCGATGCTCATCTTCCGCCGGCAGCGCGCCGACCAAATCGCGTGCATCCTGGGCAAGGCGCTGCATCACTTGGCGGCGGAAAACATCTTCCGCAGTGGCCGCGAAGAAATCCCAATGGCCAAGCCAGGCTGAAATCCGCGCACCGACCACTTCGGGCGCATCGGCAATGTCTTCTTCCCAGCCGGTTTGCAGCCAATCGGCGGTGAACGCACGGGCGCGCAGCCTTGCAGCATCCGTCCCAAGCGCCCGCAGATCCCGCATCCAAGCGAAGCCATGGGCAGAAGCGCGCCAGGCGGGGGAGGCGCCTTTGCCGCCCCAGGGCTCTCCGCCTTCTGTGGCCAGGCGCATGGGGCGGATGGTGCCCGCGAAATCGGCTTCTCCGCGCAACAAGCGCGCGCCGCGGGCGGCATCGCCGGGCCAAAGATCTCGGAAGGGGCGGGAAGGGGCATCGGGCACGCGTACTGGGCGAAGCCGCGCCAGTTTCTGTCGGGCACCGCGCAGCAGATTGATCATGCCGCACCCCCGCGCAAAGCCCGGATCGCCGCCGCGTAATCTGGCGCGCCGAAAACAGCCGTGCCGGCCACCAAAACATCCGCCCCGGCATCCAGGCAAAGCGGCGCGGTTTTGGCAGTGACTCCGCCATCCACCTGCAAGCGGATATCGCGGCCAGAGGCTTCAATCAGCCGACGCAGCTTTTCGATTTTCGGCAATTGGCTTTCGAGAAAGCTCTGCCCGCCAAAGCCCGGATTGACGGACATGACAAGGATCAGATCACAAAGGTCCAGCACATGTTCGATGGTGGCGATGGGCGTTGCCGGGTTCAGCACCACGCCAGCCTTCTTGCCCAAGCCACGAATGGTTTGCAGCGAACGATGCAAATGAGCGCCTGCTTCGGGATGGAGCGAAATCAAATCCGCCCCGGCATCGGCGAAAGCCTGCAAATAGGGGTCCACCGGCGCGATCATCAAATGCACATCGAAGGGAATGGT
>CAMCHA010000347.1 GCA_945874515.1 Asaia bogorensis | reverse complement strand
GATTGGTATGAATCGCAGGAGATCATCCTTGAAACCCTCATTGCTGCCTTGGCGTTTTATGTCTTTGTTGCGCATAGCCTGACGGCGAAGCAGCCCTTTTTGAATTTGCGCCTGTTGTTGGACCGCAATTACGCCATCGGGCTTTTGCTTGTGTTCATCTATGGCATGGTGAATTTCACGCCGATCGTGCTGCTGCCATCCTTGCTTCAGCAATATGCCGGCTTTCCGGATAGCGTGATCGGGGCGATTGTGGGCTTTCGCGGCATTGGCGGGACCATCGGCTTTGCGCTGACCTTTTTGATCGGCCGCTGGGACCCGCGCATTGGCATGGCGATAGGCTTCGCCGCCATGGTGGCAGCTGGGCTTTGGCTCATGCATTTTGATTTGAATGTCAGCGAAGAAGCCCTGTTGTGGAACGCCGTGCTGCAAGGCGTTTCGGTTGGCATCATCTGGGTGCCGCTGACGGTGCTGACCTTCAAGACCCTGGATCGGGAGCATCTGCCGGAAGCCATGGCGATGTTCCATCTGCTGCGCAATATCGGATCAAGCCTGTTCATTTCACTGAGTGTGGCGGAGATTATTCGCTCAGGCGCCATGAATTACAGCCGCATGACGGAAATGATCTCGCCCTATAATCGCACGCTGCAATTGCCGGGGTCCATGGGTGGGTTTGGCATGGAAACGGTGCCGGAACTGGCGAAGATGAGCAGCGAGATCGCGCGTCAGGCGGCGATGATTGGCTATGTGAATGGCTTTGGGCTGTTTACTGCGGCATCGGCGGTGGCGATTGTGCTGGTGGCGTTTTCGGGTGGGCGTGGGAAGGGGGCGTGATCAAAGAAGCCCCGCCAGCGTCTCCCCCAACAACGCCAAATCCGCCTCCCGCGAAAGCCGATGATCCCCATCCTTGATCAGCGTCACCCGCACATCGCCGCTCGTCACCGCTTCCGCAATCCGCAGCGCATGGCGCCAGGGCACATCCGGGTCCTGCTGGCCCTGCAAAATGCGTAAGGGGCAATCAAGCGCGATTGGCGCGCGCAGTAAAAGCTGGTTGCGGCCGTCTTCAATCAAAGCGCGGGTGATGGGATAGGGCGCGCCGTATTCGCTCGGCCTATGCCATACACCATCGCGCATAATCGCATCACGAATTGCGGGCGGAAATTCTGCCCACATCAAATCCTCGGTGAAATCTGGCGCCGGCGCTATGCCGATAAGCGCGCGCGCTGGCAGCTTGCGGCGTGCGGCGAGCAGCAGCGCAATCCAACCGCCCATGGAAGACCCGATCAGGATTTGCGGGCCTGCAGTCAGCGCAGCAATCACACATGCCGCATCTTCGGCCCAACGCCCGATTGTGCCATCCTCAAAACGCCCTTCGGATGTGCCATGGCCGGAATAATCAAAGCGCAAAAACGCCTGCCCGCGCGCGGCACACCACGCCGCGAGGAATTCCGCCTTGCTGCCGGTCATGTCGCTATTGAAGCCACCCAAAAACACCACGCCAGGCCCGCGCCCAGCCAAGCGCCGCCAGGCCAGATGCACGCCATCGCCGCGATCAAGCCGGCCGGTTTCTTCCTTCATGCGCGCGGCAACCCGCGCGCGGCGAGGGAAGCGAATAACGCGCCAATGCCATAGCGCCAGGGCGGGCATTCATCGGTGCGATCCACCTCATTCACCAATGCGCCAAGCCGCGGAGACGATATCCGCACCACATCCCCTTCCCGATGCGTGAAGCCCAGGCCCGGCGCGCCACGATCCTTGGCCGGCGAGAATGGCGTGCCCAGATACAACACCGCGCCATCTGGATATTGATGATGCGCACCAATCATTTGCGAAACCACATCAGCAGGATCGCGGCTGATCGCGCCCACCGCGCCGCTTTCTGCCAATTCAAACCCATCACGCCCAGTGATGGTCAGGCTGAGTTCTGCGCGCCGCACATCTTCCAAAGTAAAGCCCGCATCAAACAACCGGATCATCGGCCCCAGCGCGGCTGAGGCGTTATTGTCCTTGGCACGCCCCAGCAATAGCGCGCTCCGCCCTTCCACATCGCGCAGATTGACATCATTGCCGAGTGTCGCACCCTGAATGCGCCCCTTGCCATTCACCACCATCACCGCTTCCGGCTCAGGATTTGACCAGGCGGACACAGGATGCACGCCAATCTTGCTGCCCGTGCCAACAGAAGCCATGGCGGGGCATTTGGTGAAAATCTCCGCATCCGGGCCAATGCCAACTTCCAGATATTGGCTCCACCAGCCCTTGGCCAAAAGTGCGGCTTTCAGGCGCATGGCTTCCGCACTGCCGGGCAGGATCGCGGCAAGGTCATCGCCAATGATGTTGCGGAATTCAGCGCGTACCGCTTCCGCCTGGCCGGCATCGCCGCGGCAGCGTTCTTCCACCACGCGTTCCAGCATGCTGCGCACATAAGTCACGCCGGCGGCCTTCACCGTTTGCAGATCAATCGGTGAAAGCAGGAAGGGCTTGGCAGCATCCCGCGCATTCCAAGCTGCATTGGTGAACAGCACTTCCAGATCAAGCGAAATCGGCTGGCCGCGCCGAGTAATGGCGCCCACCGCATCATCTTCTTCCAGAAAGCGCGAAGCCGTGCCGAAGGCGGGCGTCAGATCATAAGCGGCGCCACGCGCGAAGCCGATCGCGCAGGGCCCTTCGGGCAGCATGATCCGGGCGCAGAAATGCCCCTCGGTGAAATCCACCGGCAAATGGCTGGATGAAACCTGCATGGCGCCCCCCCTGTTTTCTTGGCGCCTCATTTTGCGTGAAGTGGCGCCGCATCGCCAGGGTGCTTGCGCTGCATCAAGGAGCCGGGCCGCGAAACCGGCTTATCTTCGCCCATGCTGGAAATGATCGCCGCGCCCGCCCTTGCCGCCGCGCACCCCTTCCTTTCCGCCGCTGGACCAGCGGCGGCCAGCGCCTTGCTTGCGGCCGCGCAGCCTCTCTCCGCGCCGCGCCGCGCCGTGATTTTCACCCCCGAAGCGGCGCATGAGGCGCTTTATCTGCTATTGGAAGGCTCGGTCGGGCTTTCCATGCGGGGGGCGGATGGCACGCGCGGCCTGCTTGAGATGATGGGCCCGAATGAGTGCTTCCTGATGCCGGCGGTGATCCTGGGCGGCACCTGGCCCTTCGGCGCAGAGGCTTTGGCGCCAAGCCGCTTGCTCCGCATCCCGGCCGAGGCCTTCCACGCCATCATTGTGCAGGATTCGCGGCTGGCCGAGGCAAGCCTCACGCACATGGCGCGCCAATGGCAGGGCTTGGCGGACCAGCTTGTTGAAATGAAACTCACCAAGGCCAGCGAACGCGTGGCGCATTTCCTGACCGGGCGGCTGATGCCTGGCGGGCGGGTAGCCATGCCGGAACCACGCGCGGCCATTGCCGCCCGGCTCGGCATGACGCCGGAAAGCCTCTCACGCGTCATGCATGGGCTGGAAGCGGCTGGCCTGGTGCGGTTGCAGGGCCGGCGCGTGGATGTGCTGGATGCCAAGGCGCTCAGCCAGGGGGCACGGGCTTCCGGCCATTAATTTATGCGGTTAGGCTCCCCCCGTAACGGAGGATAGCCCATGGC
>CAMCHA010000346.1 GCA_945874515.1 Asaia bogorensis | reverse complement strand
CCGCACCGGCCCCGGCACCAAGTGCAACCCGCGTGGCGATGGCGCCGCCCCCCTCCGCCCGGACCGGCGCGGCATCTGGGCGCCCCGCCGCAGGGGGCGCAGGCCGCCAAGGCGCAGGTGGCCAAGCAGGCCGCACCACCAGCACGGGCCGGCCTCTGACCCAGTCAGAACTCGCCACCCGTCAGCGCGTGCTGGAAGAAAACCGCCGCGTGGAAGCGCAGCGCCAACGCGACGACCGTGAACGCCAGGCGCTGATGGTGCGTTCGGCTGCCGAAGAAGCTGCGCGCCGTGTGGAAGAAGAAGCCCGCGCCAAGGAAGACGCCGCCCGCCGTGCTGAGGAAGAAGCCCGCGCTGCGGTGGAAGCGGCCCGCCGCCCCGCCCCCGCACCGCAAGCGGCCGCAGCACCTGCCGCAGCACCAGGCCGCGCGGCGGCCGGGGCGCCAGTGCGCAGGCCCACAACGTCAGAACCGCCGGTGAAGCTGACACTCAAGGCGCGTTCGCCATCTGATGAGGATGAGGATGGGCCGCGCCGCCCAGCCATGCGGCGCCCTGGCGCTGCGGCAGGACCCGCCAAGCGTTTGGCGCCTGCACCTGTGAAGAAACCCCCGCCCGGGGCAGATCGGCGCCGTGAAGGCCGCATCGATGTGGCGGCAGCGTTGGAAGGTGAGGATGAACGCACGCGTTCCATCGCTTCTGTCCGGCGTGCGCGTGAACGTGAACGGCGCCAGCAGGAACTGGCGCGTCTGCGTTCCGGTACGGAACGTGTGGTGCGCGATGTGGTGCTACCGGAAAGCATCACCGTGCAGGAATTGGCCAATCGTATGGCTGCCCGTGGTGGGGATGTGGTGAAAAGCCTCTTCCGCATGGGCGTCATGGCGACGCTGACGCAAAGCATTGATGCCGATACGGCCGAATTGGTCGTGCAGGAATTCGGCCATCGGGTGAAGCGCGTCAGCGAAGCTGATGTTGAAATGGGTCTTGAAGGCGCGCAGGATGCGGATACGGAATTGCTGCCGCGTCCGCCTGTGGTCACTATTATGGGCCATGTGGATCACGGCAAAACAAGCCTGCTGGATGCGCTGCGCAAGACCGATGTGGTTGCCCATGAAGCGGGTGGCATCACCCAGCATATTGGTGCCTATCAAGTCACGGTTCCCGCCGGGGACCGCGTGACCTTCATTGATACACCTGGCCATGAAGCCTTCACTGCCATGCGCGCGCGTGGCGCGTCGGTCACGGATATGGTGGTGCTGGTTGTCGCCGCTGATGACGGTGTCATGCCACAAACGGTGGAAGCCATCCGCCATGCGCGCGCGGCCAACGTGCCGCTGATTGTCGCGGTCAATAAAATCGACAAGCCTGGCGTGAAGCCCGAACGCGTGAAGCAGGAATTGCTGCAACACGAAATCGTGGTGGAAAGCCTGGGCGGCGATACCCAGGAAATTGAGGTTTCGGCAACCCAGAAGATCAATTTGGACAAGCTGCTGGAAGCGATTTCGCTGCAGGCGGAAATCCTGGATCTGCGCGCCAATCCGCACCGGGCTGCGGAAGGCACTGTCATTGAAAGCAAGCTCGATCGCGGCCGGGGTCCGGTGGCGACCGTGCTGGTGCAGAAGGGCACGCTGAAGCAGGGTGACATTGTGGTGGCCGGTGCCGAATGGGGCCGGGTGCGCGCCATGCTGGATGATAAGGGCCGACCGCTGAAAGATGCTGGGCCTTCCCTGCCAGTTGAAATCCTGGGCCTGTCCGGCGTGCCAACAGCGGGCGAGAATTTCATCGCCGTTGAAAACGAAGCCCGCGCGCGGGAGATTTCCGAATTCCGCCAGCGCAAGCTGCGTGACAAGGCGTCTGCCATCGCGGGTGCCGGCCGTGGCAGCCTGACCGATATGCTGGCCCGTATTCAAGCGGGTGAGCAGAAGGAAGTCACCGTTGTGGTGAAGGCTGATGTGCAGGGTAGCTCGGAAGCCATTGGTGTCACGCTTGGCAAGCTTGGCAATGAAGAAGTGCGCGTGCGCGTGCTGCATAGTGCCGTGGGCCAGATTACTGAATCTGACATCCAGCTTGCCAAGGCATCGAATGCGGTGATCGTTGCCTTCAATGTGCGCGCTACATCCCAGGCGCGTGATCTGGCGACCCGCGAGGGGGTGGAGATTCGCTATTACTCCATCATCTACGAAGTCGCCGATGAGATTGAAAAACTGGTCAAGGGCAAGCTGGCGCCCGTGCAGCGCGAAAAGTTCCTGGGCTATGCGCAGATTTTGCAGGTCTTCGAAGTCAAGCGCATCGGCAAGGTTGCTGGCTGCCGTATCACGGAAGGCCAGGTCAAGCGCGGTGCCGGGGTGCGGTTGCTACGCGATGGCATCGTGATCCATCAGGGCGAATTGTCCACGCTGCGCCGCTTCAAGGATGATGTGCGCGAAGTGGGCAATGGCCTGGAATGCGGCATGTCCTTCGCGAATTACGATGATATCCGCGTCAGCGATCAGATCGAATGCTATGAGACGGAAACGGTAGCGGGCTGACCCCAAGGCCCGCCCACCCACCCTTTCCGCCATAGGCCCCGGCTATAAGCTTGGGGCAAGGAAGACACGGATGAGTAAGCATCAGCATCAAGGCCGGGCGGAAGGCCCTTCCCAGCGGCAATTGCGCGTGGCGGAAGAAGTGCGCCATGCGCTTTCCGCCGTTTTCGCGCGTGAGGAATTCCGCGATCCCGCCTTGCTTGGCTTGCATCTGACCGTGACGGAAGTGCGCGCCTCACCGGATTTAAAGCATATGACAGCCTTTGTCGCAGCACTCGGGCGGGAAGTCACCAAGGAAGAATTGGGTGGCCTAAGGCGCGTGAGTTCCTTCCTGCGGCGGGAGGTTTCCCATGGTGTGCGGCTGAGATTCGCGCCTAATCTGCATTTCCAGCCTGATACCGCGCTTGATTATGCCATGCATATTGATGAAGTGATGCGCCGGCCTGAAGTGCAGCGCGACCTGCAAGCCAAGCCTGATGAGGATGACAAGGCATGAGCGAGGCTCGCGAAAAGCGCCCCGGCCCACCGCGCGGCAAACACCGCCAGCACAAGAAGCCAAAGGGCATTGCGCTGGATGGTTGGCTGATCATTGACAAGCCAACGGGTGTTGGTTCGACCGATGTGGTCACGCTATGTAAGCGCGGCTTCAATGCGCAGAAATGCGGCCATGGTGGCACGCTTGATCCGCTGGCAACGGGCGTGCTGCCGATTGCCTTTGGCGCGGCGACGAAGACCGTGCCTTACGTGATGGATGGCACGAAAACCTATCGCTTCACGCTGACATTCGGCGAAGCGCGGGATTCCGATGATGCCGATGGCAAGGTAATCGCCACTTCCGATGCGCGGCCCGATGACGCCACCATCCAAGCCGCCCTGCCGCAATTCATCGGCGATATCATGCAGGTGCCGCCCATATTCTCCGCTATTAAGGTGGCTGGTGAACGCGCCTATGATTTGGCACGCGCGGGCGAGATTCCGGAATTGGCGCCGCGCCCGGCCCGGGTTGATCGGTTTGAACTGATTGAACGGCCTGATGCCGATACCGCCGTGTTTTTCGTTGAATCA
>CAMCHA010000345.1 GCA_945874515.1 Asaia bogorensis | reverse complement strand
CGCCGAATGCTGGCCATGTTCAAGAAGAAGGGGAGCTAACGCCATGGCTACCACTCTTCTGACCCTGGCTTATCTTGTTGCGTCAGTGCTGTTCATCCTGGCGCTGCGCGGCTTGAGCCATCCGGAAACCAGCCGTCAGGGCAATATGCTTGGCATGATCGGCATGGCGGTGGCGATTGTCGCCACCTTGCTGAAGCCAGGCATGAGCATTAGCGGCATTGGGCTGGTGATTGCGGGCTTGGCCATTGGCGGCGCCATCGGCACCATTGTCGCGCAGCGCATTCAAATGACGTCGCTCCCGCAGCTTGTCGCGGCCTTCCATTCTCTGGTGGGTTTGGCCGCCGTATTCGTGGCGGCGGCGGCGTTCTACGCGCCGGAGAGCTTCGGCATTGGCGTGCGCGGCAATATCAAGGGCGCGTCTTTGGTTGAAATGTCGCTGGGTCTTGCGATTGGTGCCATCACCTTCTCGGGTTCTGTGATTGCCTTCGCGAAGCTGGATGGCCGCATGTCTGGCGCGCCCATTATGTTCAAGGGTCAGCATATGCTGAACCTGGGGCTTGGCATTTTGCTGGCGGTGCTGGTGGTGCTGTTCGTGATCACGGGCAGTGATGTGCTGTTCTGGATGATTGCCATCCTGTCCTTGGTGCTGGGCTTCCTGCTGATCATCCCGATCGGTGGCGCGGATATGCCTGTGGTTGTGTCCATGCTGAACAGCTATTCCGGCTGGGCGGCGGCGGGCATTGGCTTCACCATCGGCAATTTGCTGCTGATTGTGACCGGCGCGCTGGTGGGTGCTTCGGGTGCCATTCTGTCCTACATCATGTGTAAGGGCATGAACCGCAGCATCATCAATGTGCTTTTGGGTGGCTTCGGGTCTGAAGGTGGCACCGTGGCCGCTGGTGGCGCGGCGGCGGATCGCCCGCCGGTCAAGGCCGGTAGCCCGGAAGACGCGGCCTATATGATGAAGAATGCGCAGAAGATCATCGTGGTGCCTGGCTATGGCATGGCGGTGGCGCAGGCGCAGCAGGTGCTGCGTGAAATGGCTGATCTGCTCAAGAAGGAAGGCGTTGATATCAAATACGCCATCCATCCTGTGGCAGGCCGCATGCCCGGCCACATGAACGTGCTGCTGGCCGAAGCCAATGTGCCTTATGATGAGGTTCTTGAACTTGAGGAGATCAACCCCGAATTCGCCGATGCCGATGTGGCCTTTGTGATCGGGGCGAATGACGTGACCAACCCGGCGGCCAAAACCGACAAATCATCCGCGATTTACGGCATGCCCATTTTGGACGTGGAACGCGCGAAGACCGTGTTCTTCATCAAGCGCGGCATGGCGAGCGGTTATGCCGGCGTTGATAATGAACTGTTCTTCCGCCCGAATACCATGATGCTGTTTGGTGATGCTAAGAAGGTTACGCAGCAAATCGTGCAGGCTTTGCAGCGCTGATTGGCGGCTTATTCCTGATAGCCCCGGCCCGCGAAAGCGTGCCGGGGTTTTTTATTCCTGATCCCAGGGCGCTTTCACATCGTCACGCGGCGGGCGGCCGCGCTTCATGCGGCCACGAGATAATTCCGTGACCACGCCATGCAGGGTGCGGAGTTCCTGTTCCGTGATTTCGCCGCGCTGGAACCAATGGCGCAGATTGCGCACCATGCCAGGGCGCTTTTCCTGATTGTCGAGAAAGCCCGAGGCATCCAATTCGCCAATCAGGCGAGTGAGGAAAATATCCAATTCCCCTTTGGGCGCGACTTGGGTTTCATTGGTCATGAGATAGCGCGGCGGTGTGGCCTCGGCTGCCATCCACCATTCATAAGCCAGGATCATCACTGCCTGGGCAAGATTCAGGGAATTGTGCTCCGGGTTTAGCGTGTAGCGCACAAGGGTATCGGCGCGGGCGAGATCCTCAGCCTCAAGCCCTGCGCGTTCGGGGCCGAATAGCACCGCAACACGCTGGCCTTTGGCAATGATGGCGTGCAAATCCTCAGCCGCTGCCCGCGCATTGCGTACCGGCATCACCACATGGCGTGGCCGCGGGCAGGTGGCCAATACGCGATGACAATCCGCCAAGGCGGCATCGAGCGTATCGAAGACCTGCGCCGCATGAATGATGGGATCAGCCCCGGAAGCCGCGGGCAAGGCATCGGGCTGTGGCCAGCCATCGCGCGGCGCCACGATACGCAAATGGAATAGGCCGCCATTGGCCATTGCGCGGGCCGTGCTGCCGATATTGCGCGCCATTTGCGGGCGCACCAGCACGATTATCGGGCTTTCACCCGGGGGTGGCGTCAGTGGCGCCCCCCCTTCCGCACGCCCGCCTGTCATCGGGCGAGGAAGGCTTTTAGTTGGGCGATTTCCGCTTCCTGGGCGGCAATGATGGATTCCGCGAGGCGCTTCATTTCAGGGTCCTTGCCGTGGCGCAGCACCACGCGCGCCATGTCTATCGCGCCCTGGTGATGCGGGATCATGCCGGCGGCAAAATCCCGATCCGCATCGCCCGTGAAGCGGATATTCATGTCGCGGTGCATCCGGTCATTGGCAGCACGGAATTCGCGCGTCGAGGCCGATTCATTCGCGCTGGGGCGCGCGCCATGGCCTTGATGGCCCTGCTGCGCCAAGGCAGGCAGGGCAAGGGCGGCGAGGGTGAGGCAAAGGGCGATGCCTTTCATGATTGGGCTCCCGGTTTTTGGTTCAACCGAGAAAGGCTGCGGCTTGCCATAAGGGGAAGGTCAAGCGCGTTTCCAGCCTGTGCCACCGGCGCCATCTTCCAGGATAATGCCCTTGGCCTTCAATTCATCGCGAATACGGTCGGCTTCCGACCAGTTCTTCGCCTGGCGGGCCGCAAGCCGCGCGGCGATGGCCGCTTCAATGGCGGCACTATCCGCGCCATCACCTTGCAACCACACCGCCGGATTAGTTTGCATCAAGCCAAGCACAGCAGCCGCTTCCCGGAAAGCCGCCACTACCGCGCCGATTTCGGGCGCTTCACGCAGACCCATGCGTTCCAGCACAACGTTGGGCGAACCACCCACCGTCAGTGCATTCGCAAGTGTGCGAAGGTCCCGCAGCCGCGCGAGTGCCAGCGGGGTATTCAGATCATCCAGCAGCGGTTCCAGGACCCAAGCGGTGATCTTTGCCGCGTCATCATCGGTCTCGGTGGCATCCGCCCGCGCCAGCATGGCGTAATGGTCATCCAATTCCGCCTTGGCTTCGTCCAGCCCAGCCTCGGTGAAATCCAGCGATTGGCGGTAATGGGTGCGCAGCAATAGTAGGCGGAAAGCCTCACCAGCCCAAGGGCCTTTTTTCAAAATATCGCGCACGGTCAGAAAATTGCCGAGCGATTTCGACATTTTCTCGCCATTCACCAGCAGCATACCGTTATGCATCCAGTAACGGGCAAAGGCCGCACCGGGGAAAGCGCAGACCGATTGCGCGACCTCGTTTTCATGATGCGGAAAAATCAAATCATGCCCGCCGCCATGGATATCGAAGCTTTCGCCAAGATGCTTCCAGGACATGGCGGAGCATTCAATATGCCAGCCAGGCCGGCCACGGCCCCAAGGGCTGTCCCAGCCCGGTGTTTCCGC
>CAMCHA010000344.1 GCA_945874515.1 Asaia bogorensis | reverse complement strand
GTGCTGGAATCCTACCGCAAGGTGGATGACTTCACTTTTGAGACCACAACCACCCGCCCGGTTTCCTATTGGCCCTATCTTTCTGTGTACGTCCTGATCACTTCCCCCAATTCCTTTGAACAGGGCGGGCGGGATTGGGCGCGGGTTGCGGCTTTGCCGCCGGCGGGCACTGGCCCCTTCCGGCTTACACGCTTTGTGCCGCGCCAATCGGCGGAGCTTTCACGCAACGACAATTACTGGGATGCGGCGCGTCGCCCGAAGCTTGATCGCATCCTCCTGCTGCCCATGCCGGAAGCGAATACGCGGCTAGCCGCGCTGCGTTCCGGCCAGGTGGACTGGATTGAAGTGCCGCCACCGGATGCGATTGGGTCGCTCCGTCAGGCGGGCTTCAATATCGTGACGAATTCCTACCCTCATGTCTGGCCCTGGGTGTTTGCCACGGGCCGCGCCAACAGCCCTGTTGCGGATGTGCGCGTCCGTCAGGCGCTGAATTACTGCATTGACCGCGATGGCATGGTGCAATTGCTGAATGGCACGGCGGAGCCTTCGGCCGGCTTCGTCAAGGCGAATGATCCTACCTTTGGCAATCCGCAAAATCGCTACCGGCTGGACCCTGCACGGGGCCGCGCTTTGCTGGCGGAAGCGGGGTATAACGCGCAGCGCCCGCTCACGCTTAAGGTCGGGATTTCCAATTCCGGTTCGGGCCAGATGCTGCCGCTGCCGATGAATGAATTCCTCCAGCAATCGCTCCAGCAGAATTGCGGCGTGCGGGTGAATTTCGATGTGGTGGAATGGAACACGCTATTGGGGGCGCTGCGCTTCCCACCCGATCAACCCGCATGGCTTGGCGCGGATGCAGTGAATATCAGCCTTTATTCATCCGATGCCTCGGCCTTCGCGCGCTGGTTCCTTTCTTCCAACTTCGCGCCGCGCGGTTCGAATAATGGCCATTGGAAGGATGACCAATTCGATGCCGCCTTCGCTGAATTGGAACGTGAACGCGACCCCGCGAAGATCAACCAGCTACTCGCTACCGCCCATGCACGCCTGGTGGATAACCCCCCCTGGCTTTGGATTGTGCATGATTTGAACCCCCGCGCCATGAGCCGGCGCGTGACGGGCTTCACCTCGGCCCAATCCTGGTTCCAGGATCTGACCACGGTGGATTTGCGCTGAACGCCGCAGGATTTTGTGAAGCCTGCTGAAGGAAAGGGGCGGTCTCAGACTGCCCCTTTTGTGCTTGAATCATTCAGGATCAAATACTCAGCAGCCGTCGGCTCCAGACCATCAGGCCAAGCGTCGCAATCGCCGCCACAATAAATACCGCCGCATACCCAGACATATGCAGAATGGTGCCAAACACCAGCGCGCCGATGCTCTGGCCAAAGAACAACGCCATGGCGAAGGCCGCCACTGCTGTGCCGCGCGCTTCCGGCAACGCCTCAGTCGCGCGCGCCTGCAAGACGCCATGCAGCATGTAGAAGGCAAGGCCGAGCCAGAATTGCATCGCGGCCACCGCGAGGCCATTCGGGGCGAAGGCGGTCCCCACCAGCCCGGCGGCCAGCAGCACGCCACCCAAGGTCAGCAAGCGCTTTTCGCCAAAGCGCGCGACCAGGCTTTTCGCGAGCCGCGTATAGGTGAAGGCACCAAGCCCGAAGCCCGCCACCACCAGGCCCGCCATGGCCGGCGAATATCCGAAACGTTCGATCAACAGTGACCCCGTCAGCGGAAATGCGCCACCAAACAGCGCCGCGCCATCAATGAAGGCGGCGACCATCAGGCGCTGCCCGGCGGGGCGCGAAAACAGAGTCAGATAGGGCCGGAAACTACCGCGAAAACCGCGCCCGGCTTCGGAAGGCTCGGCCCGCCAAAGCTCTGCCCCAAGCCTGCGCCCCAGCAGGACCGAGACCACCAGCGCCAGCAAGGCCAGCACCAGGAAGGAAGCGCGCCAGCCGGCCAAATCCGCCAGCACACCGGAAAGCGGCCCCACCAGCAATTGCGCCATTACCATGCCGGTCAGAAAGCGCCCGATGGTTGCCTGCCTCTCGGCATAGGGCACCGCATCGCCAATCCAGGCGAGTGCGAGGGGGATCACCGCCCCCGCCAGCAAGCCCGTGAGTGTACGCAGCGCCACCATGGCCGAGAGGTCCCAGGCAAGCGTGCAGGCCGCAAGCCCAAAGCCATAAAGCAGCAGGGCAAACCAGGCGACGCGGAGCTTGCCATAGCGATCACCGAGCGGCCCGATCACCAATTGCCCCGCGCCATAGGCAATCGAAAACCCGGCCAGCACCGGCGCGGCGCCGGCCACCGTCACGCCGAAATCCGAAGCGAGCATTGGCAGCAACGGATCGAGTATGCGTATCCCGCCCCCGGTCGCGAAGGCGGCCAGGGCGAGTAGCGGCAGGATGGAAAGATCAGTCTTCAAGCCCCCCGAATGGGCGCCGGGGGCTTGGCGGTCAAGAGAAAAGCCTAGGCCGTTTTGCGCTTGGCGCGCCTTGCCGTGGCCGCAATGCGGCTGCTGCGGATAAGGCCTGCCCTTTCAGCTTTCGTCCCGCTTCGCCCGCTCCGCTTCGCGCAAATAATCCTCAGTCGTCTTCGTCACTGGGCGTGGCGCGCCGGCGTAGGGATCAATCCCGCCATTCGTCGCTTCCAGCACGCGGCAATCCTCGCACAAATCCAGCAAAGCCTGCCGCGCCGGGTCGGCGAACATCCAATGCGCGGAAAGCTTCGCCTTTACCCGCGCGATGGAAGATTTCGTACCAAACAGCTTGTTGCAGCGCGGGCAGGCGGCGGGTTCTTCCGCCTTCACCACCAAAGGCTGCGCAGCTTCGGGCGCGAAATTCAGCCGTGGTTCCAGCGTAATCACCTTCTCCGGGCAGGTCGCGGCGCATAGCCCGCATTGCACGCAGGAATCTTCCAAAAAGCGCAGTTCCGGCCGATCCGGATTGGCGCTGAAGGCGCTGGTTGGGCAGACGCTGGTGCAGGCAAGGCAAAGTGTGCAGCCCGCCTGCTCCACAAGCGCCAGACCAAAGGGCGCCTTTTCCGGCAAGGCAACCATCGCGGCCCGCGCGCCGACGGCTTCGCGCAAAGCGCGGAAGCCTTGCTGTGCCATCTCTCGCGGGCTGCCCAAGGCTTCAAACCGCGCAGGCGCAAAGCCAGGCGCCATGCGGGGCAGGGCGGCCAAGGCCTCACCCATTGAGAACGGATCATCAGTTTCCAGAAGTGCCGCGCGTGGCGCGGGGCCGGACAGCCCAAGCCCTTCCAGCACCGCCGCCGCGTAATCAATGTTGCGCAACACGCCATCCACGCCATGCCCGCGCCTGGCCGGCGCCAGCAGCCGTACCGCCGCCGCGCCCCAGGCAAAGGCGCCGGCGAAAACCGCCAAATCCAGCGACGAAACTTCATTGACGCGCATTGGCAGCACACGCGCCGGCAAGCCATCACCATGCCGAGCGAGGGCATCAATCAAAGCCTCCCCATGCGCATCATCATGCAGCAGCACCACCGGCGCCTCTCCGCCCGCATCGGCATAGGTCAGCAAAAGCCGACGCAACCGACGCAGCAAAGCCTGGGTCGGCGGCAGCGCATA
>CAMCHA010000343.1 GCA_945874515.1 Asaia bogorensis | reverse complement strand
CGGGATTTCATCGGCCCCGCGGATTACGCCTGGGATTTCAACGCGCCGGATGGCGTGCCGGGCTTTGCGCTGGAATTGGGGGGGGACGCGATGAAGCTGCTGTCCCACGCGCTTGGCCTGGATGCCCCGGCCCCAAAGCCGGAGGAAGAAATGGCCCCGGAAGCCCCCCCAACCATGGCCGAAGCACCCACCCCTCAGGCAGCGCCCGAAGCCCCAGGCTTGGCCATAGCCGAGGCCGCGCCTGAGGCTGAGGCCGCACTTGAGACCCCGGCAGAGCATCCCCGCCGCCATGGCAGCGCCTTACCCGTGTAACGTTGTCAGACTTTTCCTGAGAAAACATTGTCTTGAGAGCCCGAATTGAGTATTAGATTCGACTACTACCATTGGGATTGTTTCTGTTTTGCTCCAGGGAGAGTCGGAATGTTATCGATTTGTCATTCGGGTGAGCACAGGGCAAGACCATAACGGTTCGATATTGAGTTAGAGGAAGCGGCGGCCAGAATGCGCCCCATGATGCAAAAAGATTTGGCACCGGATGCCATGGCGACCGAAAGAGCGCGGCTTTTCGCGCTGCTTGGCCGTTTACTTGTATCTGCCCCTGATGCCCATCTGCTGGCTGCCCTTGCCGCCCTGCCGGGTGATGCGTCGCCGCTTGGGAAATGTTATCGCGCCTTGGCCGATGCCGCCGCTGCCACCGATACGCAGCGCGTACAGCGCGAATTTCACGATCTTTTCATCGGCCTCGGGCGTGGCGAATTGTTGCCCTTCGCTTCCTATTACATCACGGGCTTCCTCCATGAACGCCCGCTGGCTGATTTGCGCGGGGACCTCGAGCGGCTTGGCATTGAACGCGCCAATGGCGTGGCGGAGCCCGAGGATCACATCGCGTCCGAATGCGAAAGCTTCGCCGGCCTGCTGTCTGGCGTGTTTCCGGGTGGCGATGCGGCGGCTGAGACGTTTTTCGCCCGCCACCTTCGCCCTTGGGCGGGGCGCTTCTTCGTTGATCTGGAAGCGGCGGAAGCAGCGACGTTTTACCGCGCCGTCGGCGCGCTGGGCCGCATGGCCATTGAAGTTGAATTGGCGGCGCAGGAACTGCCCGTCTGATGTTTTTTGCTTGGAGGGTTGAACATGAGTGTTGATGAAAAACAAGTCGCACAACGCCGCGGCTTTCTGAAGACCCTGGGGCTTGCTGGCGGTGCGGCGGTGGCTGCAACGGCGGCGGAAGCCTCAACCCCGCTGCGCGCCGATGCCGTGCCGGCTGGTACGGCGCGTAAGGAAGGTCAGGCGGATCGGCTTAAGGCGCGCTACCAGCCCAATAGCCCGCATGTACAGGCTTTCTACCGCACCAACGGCTCCAGCGATAAGTAAGAAGGGAAGCACCCATGCTGATCAAACGCACCGATGGCAAGGCCGCCAAGCAGCGCCTTGCTTCCGCCTATCAGGGTCTTTCTGCCGGTGGGTTGGACCGCCGCGCCTTTTTGCGCCAGGCCGGGCTTGGCGGGGCGGGGCTGGCGGTACTTGGCGCCATTCCGCTTTCCACCATGCGCCCCGCCGAAGCCGGGCCGATGGATCACACGAAGCCCGTGCAGCTCGTGAAGAACATCTGCACCCATTGCTCGGTTGGCTGCACCGTGATTGCGGAAGTGCAGAATGGCGTTTGGGTTGGCCAGGAACCGGCTTGGGAATCGCCGATCAATCGCGGCACGCATTGCGCCAAGGGCGCTTCAGTGCGCGAATTGGTGCATGGCGATCGGCGCATCAAATACCCGATGAAGCTGGTAAATGGTCAATGGCAGCGCATGTCCTGGGACAATGCCATCACCGAAATCGCCGACAAGCTGATGGACACCCGGCAGAAAAGTGGGCCTGACTCCACCTTCTTGCTGGGCAGCGCCAAATTCTCCAATGAAGGGGCCTATCTGTTCCGCAAATTCGCGGCCTTCTGGGGCACGAATAATGTAGATCACCAGGCGCGTATTTGCCATTCGACCACCGTTGCGGGTGTGGCCAATACTTGGGGCTACGGCGCGCAGACCAATTCCTATAACGACATCCGCAATTCCAAAACCATGATCATCATGGGCGGCAATCCGGCGGAAGCGCATCCGGTCAGCTTGCAACATGTGCTGTCCGGCAAGGAACAGAATCGCGCCAATCTGATTGTGATTGACCCGCGCTTCACCCGCACCGCTGCGCATGCCAATGAATATGTGCGCATCCGCCCGGGCACCGATATTCCCATCATCTGGGGCATGCTGCACCACATCTTCGCCAATGGCTGGGAAGACAAGGAATTCATTCGCCAGCGCGTCTATGGCATGGAAGAAATCCGCGCCGAATGCGCCAAGTGGAACCCGGCGGAGGTTGAGCGTGTGACCGGCGTGCCGGGCGCGCAGTTAAAGAAAGTCGCGGAAATGTTCGCGACCCAGAAGCCCGCGACCCTGATCTGGTGCATGGGGGCCACGCAAAAAACGGTCGGCACCGCCAATGTGCGTGCCTTCTCCATCCTGCTTTTGGCCACCGGCAATGTCGGTTCCGATGGTACAGGTGCGAATATCTTCCGCGGCCATTGCAATGTGCAGGGGGCGACGGATTTCGGGCTCGATGTCACGACACTGCCGGCCTATTATGGGCTGGATGAAAACGCTTGGCGGCATTGGTCGCGCGTTTGGAACGTGCCTTATGAATCCATGGTGGCGCGGTTTGACAGCCCCGCCATGATGGGCACGCCCGGCATCCCAACCACGCGGTATTTCGATGCCGTGACGCTGCCCAGGGATCAAGTGCAGCAGCGCGATAACTTCAAGGCGATGGTAGTGTTCGGCCATGGCGGCAATACCGTCACGCGCATGCCGGAGGCTGTGAAAGGCCTCGAAGCGCTTGATCTGCTGGTGGTGGCGGATCCCCATCCAACAACCTTCGCGGTCCTCGCGAACCGCAAGGAAAACACCTATCTGCTGCCGATCTGCACGCAATTTGAATGCGCGGGCAGCCGCACGGCTTCCAACCGTTCCGTCCAATGGGGCGATCCGGTGGTGAAGCCAATTTTCGAGAGCAAGAATGACTACGAGGTGATGTATCGCCTCGCCGGCGCCTTGGACCGGGCGGCTGAAAAGCGCAATATGCCAATCCGCTTCCAGGCCGATATCTTCAAATCCATTGAAGTGCGCGGTCAGGAACCAGTGGCTGAGAGCATCCTGCGCGAAATCAATCGCGGCGCGATCAGCACGGGTTATACGGGCCAATCGCCGGAACGGCTCAAGCTGCATATGCAGCACCAGGACAAGTTCGATCTGGTGACGTTGCGCGCCAAGGCCGATGCGCCGGCCGAAATCAAGGGTGATTTCTATGGCCTGCCTTGGCCATGCTGGGGCACGCCGGAAATGCGCCATCCGGGTACGCATATCCTCTACAACACCAACCTGCATGTGAAGGAAGGCGGCGGCACCTTCCGCGCGCGCTTCGGGGTGGAACGTGAAGGCAAGACGCTGCTGGCGGAAGGTTCCTATTCCAAGGGATCGGAAATCACCGATGGCTATCCGGAATTCACCACCGCAGTGATGCAGCGCCTGGGTTGGGATGCTGAATACACGGATGC
>CAMCHA010000342.1 GCA_945874515.1 Asaia bogorensis | reverse complement strand
TGCGTTTCCGACATCACCAGCAAACCAACCGCAAGCGCGAAGGCTTCCGTTGCCGCTTCCTGCCCGCCAAGCGCGCGCATCGGCGCTAACGCCGCCACCAGCGCGGCATTCAAACCAGGATCAAGCCCCTGCCCCAAGCCGCGCGGCGCAAGCCCTCCGCCACCCAGATAAAACCCCAGTGCCAATTCCTGCGGATGCGCCGCATAGAAATCAAATAAGGCGAGTGCGGCGCCACGAAACCCATCCCGCGCCGCGCCCCCTTCTACCGCTGCCTTCAAGCGCGCCAAGCTGTCGCGCAGCACCTCGGCATAAATCGCCTCACGTGAGGGGAAATGGAAATAAAGCGCAGCGGGCGTGTACCCGGCGCGCGCCGCGATGGCACGAAGGCTCGCCCCCTCAAGCCCCGCTTCAGCAAAAAGTGCTTTGGCCGCGGCAAGGATATAGTCGCGCTTGGCGGCATTTTTGTCTGGGCGGATCATTGACCAAGAATTCTAACAGCGTTAAATTTTCATCGTCAACCGGTTATGGGAAGCCCTTATCATGCTGATGTCCGCCGCCGATTATCGGGAATCGCTCAGGGCACTGAAGCCGCGCGTTTTCGTGAATGGCCGCCAGGTGACGAGTGTGGCGGATGAACCCCTGCTGGCGCCGGGCATCAATGCCATTGGTGTGACCTATGATTTCGCACAGCGCGCCGAATATGCAGCGCTGATGACAGCCACGCAGGAAGGCACCGGGCGGATCGTCAATCGCATGCTGCATGTGAATGGCAGCCGGGATGATTTGCTGGCGAAGTTGGAAGCGGTGCGGCTGGTTTGCCGTGAATCCGGCTGCGCGCAACGCTACCTTGCGCATGACGCGCTGAATGCGCTGCATCAGGGCACCAAGCTTGCCGATGCAGTGCATGGCGGTGAAAGGCATCAGCGCTTTCTGGCCTATTTGGATGATGTGCAGGCGCGCGACCTGACGCTTGGCATTGCCATGACGGATGCGAAGGGCGACCGTTCGGCGCGGCCTGGGCAGCAAGCCAATCGCGATGTGCATGTGCATATCAAGGAACGCCGCGCGGATGGCATCATCATTCGCGGCACCAAGGCCATTGTGACCGGCGCGCCCTATGTCCATGAATTCCTGGTCATGGCCTGCCGCACCATGACCGCCGAGGATGCTGATTTCGCGCTGCATTGCGCCGTGCCGGCAGACGCACCCGGCGTGATGATTGTGGCGCGCCCCGCAGGCCGCCCCGGTGAGGCAGCCGCAAAATTCAGCGCCAAATACGGCCAATCCACTGGCGTTGTGGTGTTCGATGATGTCTTCGTGCCCTGGGATCGCGTGTTCATGGCGGGCGAGCATGTCGAAGCCGGCTACACCACCACCAGCTATGCCACGCATCATCGCCATTCCTGCATTGCCGCGCGCGCCGGTTTCGGTGATTTGCTGATTGGCGCAGGGGCTTTGATGATTGAAGCCAATGGGCTGGATACGGACCGCCATAGCCATATCCGCGACGCCATGGTGGATTTGATCAAGATTGTGGAAGGCTTCTTCGCCTGTGGTGTTGCCGCCAGTGTTTATGGCACGCGCGCCGAATCAGGCGCCATGATGCCCGATGCGGTCTTCAGCAATATCGGTAAATTGCTTCTGGCCACGCAGATTTATGACATGCACAGGCTGGCCCATTATGTCTCGGGCGGGTTGATCGTCGCATTGCCTGGCCCGGATGAGGATCACAATCCGGAAACCGCGGCATCCCTCGCCGCGGTGCTGGCGGGGCGCGCCGATATTCCGGCGGAAAAGCGCCTGGACGTCGCGCGCTTCATGGAAGATTTGACCGCTTCCAATCAAGGCGGCTGGTATTCCGTGATCTCGCTTCATGGCGGCGGCAGCCCGGAGGCGATGAAGCGCGAGATTTGGCGCAATTACCCGGTGCAAGAACGCTCCGCGCTCGTGGAACGGCTGCTTGATCGCGGCATTTTAGATGAGGGCAAGCGTATTTCCAAGCAACCGGGCCGCTGCTGTGATACGGGGTGTGAGGCGCCGCGCGCGGCGGAATAAGCGCATCACGCTTGACCCGCCCAATTCCATCGCCCCAGACTTCCGATATCGCCAAGGAAACGCCCAATGTCTGAAACCACTTCCGAAGCCCGTGTATTGCCGCTGGAAGGAGTGCGCGTCATTGACGTTTCCACCTTCATTTCCGGCCCCTTCGCCACCACGCAATTGGCGGAATTCGGCGCCGAGGTGATCAAGCTGGAATTGCCGGTGGTGGGCGATCCCTTGCGCAAATTTGGCACCGTCACACCCAATGGCGACACGCTGCCTTGGCTTTCGGAATGCCGGAACAAGAAATCCGCAACGCTTGATTTGCGCAAGCCCGAAGGCGCGGAATTGCTCAAGCGCATGTGCGCGGATGCGGATATTCTGGTGGAGAATTTCCAGCCTGGCACAATGGAGAAATGGGGCATTGGCTGGGATGTGCTGCATGCGATCAATCCGCGCCTGATCATGGTACGCATTTCCGGCTATGGGCAAACGGGACCTTACAGCGGCCGCCCTGGCTTTGGGCGCATTGGCAATGCTTTTGGTGGTCTTTCCTATCTGGCAGGCTATCCGGATCGTCCGCCGGTCACGCCTGGTTCTGCGACCATCCCGGATTATCTTTCTGGCATTTACGGCGCCATGGGCGCCATGCTGGCCATGGAAGCGCGGCGCAAAACCGGGCGCGGCCAGGTGGTGGATATTGGGCTTTATGAACCGGTCTTTCGTATTCTGGATGAATTGGCCCCGGCCTTTCAGCACAAGGGTTATGTGCGCGAACGCATGGGGCCGGGCACGGTTAATGTTGTGCCGCATAGCCATTACCCCACCAAGGATAATCGCTGGATCGCGATAGCCTGCACGTCAGACAAAATTTTCGCGCGGCTTGCGGCGGCGATGGGCGCGCCGGAGCTTGGCGATGATGGCAAATGGGGCACCATTCGTCAGCGCGAAGCCGCGCGCGCAGAAGTGGATGCCTATGTCGGCGCCTGGACCGGCAGCTTCACCCGCGATGAGTTGCTGCAAACCTGCGAAGAAGCGCAGGTTCCCTGCGGCCCGGTCTATGCCATTGATGAGATTTTCGAAGACCCGCACTACAAGGCGCGTGGCAATATCTTGACGATGCTGGACCCGCGCATTGGCGAATTGGCCATCCCCAATCTTGTGCCGCGGCTTTCCGAAACACCTGGTGAAGTGAAATGGCTTGGCCCCGCCATGGGCGAGCATAATGGCGAAATCTATCGCGATTGGCTGAAATTATCGGATGCCGAAATAGAAGCGCTAACCGCCGCGCGGGTTATCTAAAGCCAACCCGCGCAGCGAAGCTTTAAAATCAGGAAGCGAGATACCCGCCATCCACATGCATTTCTGACCCTGTCATATATGATGACTCGTCAGACGCCAGGAACAGGATGGCGTAGGCGACTTCATCCACCTCTCCGGTGCGGCCCATAGGTATATGGCCAAGCATCTTGGCGCGGAACACGGGGTCAGCCGTGGCACCGCTGGTGCGCATGGGCGGCATGAGGCCGGGATGCACCGTGTTCAGGCGAATGCCCGAAGTACCTTCATGCAC
>CAMCHA010000341.1 GCA_945874515.1 Asaia bogorensis | reverse complement strand
CCGCTGTCTCTCGCCCGCGCGCAGGCGGCGAATACCATTCGCATAGGTGTCATGACCGACATGTCGGGCACCTATCGCGACAATACGGGCCCGACCTCGGTCGCCGCTGCCCGTGAAGCCGCGGCGGAGTTTGGCGCAAGCCATGGCTTCCGGGTTGAAGTGATTGAAGCCGATCACCAGAACCGCCCGGATGTTGGCGTGAACCTTGCCCGGCAATGGTATGACCAAGGTATGGACCTCATCCTTGATGTGCCGACTTCTTCCGTGGGCCTTGCTGTCTCGGGCGTCGCGCGCGAAAAGAACAAGTCTTATATTTGCGTGGGTTCTGCAACGGCTGACATGACCGGCGCGCAATGCAGCCCGAATACCATCCATTGGGCCTACGACACCTTCATGCTGGCGCGGTCCACCGGTGGTGCGACGGTGCGCGCGGGCGGTGATACCTGGTTCTTCATCACGGCTGACTACGCCTTCGGCCATGCGCTTGAACGCGATACGTCAAACTTCGTGCGCAGCGCGGGTGGGCGTATTTTGGGCCAGGTGCGCACGCCCTTCCCGGGTACGACTGATTTTTCTGCCTTCCTGCTGCAGGCGCAAGCTTCGCGCGCGAAGGTGATTGGCTTCGCCAATGCCGGCGCCGATACGCAGAATTGCGTGAAGCAGGCGGCGGAATTCGGGCTGACGCGGCGCGGGATTAAGCTCGCTTCGCTGCTGCTGTTTGTGAATGACGTGCATGGCATGGGGCTGCAAGTGGCGCAGGGGTTGGTCTGCACCGAAAGCTTCTATTGGGACATGAACGACAAGACCCGCGCCTGGACCGAGCGTATGCTGCGCCGCGTGCCCACCAATTACCCGAACATGATCCATGCCGGCTGCTATTCCGGTGCGCTGCATTTCCTGAAGACCGTGGCGGCAATGGGCGTGCCGGCCGCCAAGGCTTCCGGCCTTGACCTGGTGAACCGCATGAAGGCTCAGCCTTCGGATGATGATCTGTTTGGCAAGGCCACGATCCGCGCTGATGGCCGCCGCCTTATCCCCTCATACTTGTTTGAGGTGAAGTCGCCGGCGGAAAGCACGAAGCCTTGGGATTACTACAAGCTTCTGCAAACCACAGCGGCCGAGGAAGCCTTCCGCCCAATCGGTGACGGCGGCTGCGCCTTGGTGCGTTCGTGATTTAATCAAGCAAGGGGGGAAACGTCATGACAACAACAAGGCGTAGTGTTCTCGGGGGTGCCGCTGCTGGCGGCGCTGCCCTTGGTGGCTTGCCATGGCGCTCTGCCCGCGCGCAGGCCGCGAATACCATCCGCATCGGCGTGCTGAATGACATGTCCGGCCCATACCGCGATATCAGCGGTCCTTATGGGCTGGAATGCACACGCCAAGCCGTGCAGGAATTTGGCAATCGCGGCTTCAATGTTGAAGTCATCAATGCCGATCACCAGAACCGGCCTGATATTGGCGTGAATATCGCGCGCCAGTGGTATGATCAGGGCGTTGATATGATCATTGATGTGCCGACATCTTCGGTCGGTCTCGCGGTTGCCAATATCGCACGGGAAAAGAACAAGGTTTGCGTGAATACGGGTTCTGCAACCTCGGACCTGACAGGCCCGGCCTGCACGCCCAATACCGTGCATTGGATGTATGACACCTACATGCTGGCAAAATCCACCGGTGGTGCCATGGTGCGTGCCGGTGGCGATAGCTGGTTCTTCATCACCGCCGATTACGCCTTCGGCCATGCGCTGGAACGCGATACGGCGAATTTCGTGCGGAATGCCGGCGGACGTGTGATGGGGCAGGTGCGTTATCCCTTCCCGGCGACGAGCGATTTCTCATCCTTCCTGGTGCAGGCACAAGCTTCGCGCGCCAAGGTCATCGGCATGGCGAATGCCGGCGCCGATACCATCAATACGGTGAAGCAGGCGGCGGAATTTGGCATCACACGCCGCGGCGTGAAGCTGGCGGCGCTGCTGATGTTCCTGCCGGATGTGCATGCGCTTGGCCTGCAAACCGCGCAGGGGTTGATCCTGACGGAAAGCTTCTATTGGGATCTGAATGACCGCACCCGCGCCATTTCCGAAAGGCTGCGCCCGCGGCTCCGGGAAGTGCGCCCGAATATGGCTTCCATCGCCAATTATTCCGGCGCGCTGCATTACCTGAAGGCGATTGCCGATATGGGCGTTGCGGCTTCGAAAACCTCGGGCGCGGAAGTTGTTGCGCGCATGAAAGCCATTCCTTGCGATGATGACGCTTTCGGCCCCGGCACCATCCGCGCTGATGGCCGCAAGCTTTGCCCTTCCTACCTGTTTGAGGTGAAGGCGCCTTCCGAAAGCCGCGGGGCTTTTGATTATTACAAGCTTCTGCAGACCACTCCGGCTGAGGAAGCTTTCCGCCCGATGAGTGAGGGCAATTGCCCCATGATCCGGGCCTGACATGACGCTAATGTTATCCACTTCGCGCCCCGCCCATGGCATCCGCCATGGCGCGGCGGTGCCCTGAGGGAAATTCTCCGCATGGATGAGATATTCGGCATACCGACGCCGCTGCTCTTTGGACAGCTTCTGCTCGGATTGATCAATGGCGCCTTTTACGCGATGCTGTCACTCGGCCTTGCGGTAATTTTCGGGCTGCTCAACATCATCAACTTCACCCATGGCGCGCAGTTCATGATGGGTGCCTTCGTGGCCTGGATGCTGCTGAATTACCTGGGCATCGGCTATTGGTGGGCGCTGATCCTCTCGCCCCTACTGGTTGGACTGACAGGGGTGATACTTGAACGAACTATGATCTGTCAGCTTTACAAGATGGATCACTTATATGGTATGCTGTTGACCTTCGGGTTATCGCTGATCATTGAAGGCGTGTTCCGAAATCAATATGGTTCCTCCGGCATGCCCTATCGCATTCCGCCGGAACTTTCGGGCGCTTGGGATCTCGGCTTCATGTTCATGCCGGTCTATCGCGGTTGGGTTGTTGTGTTCGCGCTTTTTGCCTGCATCACCACCTGGCTTGTGATCGAAAAGACCCGGCTCGGCGCCTATCTGCGCGCGGCGACGGAAAACGCGCCGCTGGTGCAGGCCTTTGGCGTGAATGTGCCGCGCATGATCACACTGACCTATGGTGCGGGTGTGGCTTTGGCTGCGCTGGCCGGCGTGCTGGCCGCGCCGATCTATTCGGTCAATCCGCAAATGGGCACGAACCTGATTATCGTGGTGTTTGCCGTGGTGGTGATCGGGGGCATGGGCTCCATCCTGGGGTCAGTGCTGACCGGCTTTGGTCTTGGTATCGTCGAAGGTCTGACCAAGGTTTTCTATCCGGAAGCCTCGGCGACCGTGATCTTCATCATCATGGTTATTGTGTTGCTGGCGCGTCCTGCCGGCCTTTTCGGGAGGGCCTGATCCATGGCCGGTCAATCCATGATAAGCAGCGCTGTTCCTGCGGGCCCGCAGGAATCAATCTTCGGCTTCACCAAGGCGCAGTTCATCGCACTTTTGGTGATGTTCGCAGCCTTGGTGGTGGCGCCCTTCTTCCTCTATCCCGTCTTTTTGATGAAGCTGCTCTGCTTCGCGCTATTCGCCTGCGCCTTCAATCTGCTGATTGGCTATGTTGG
>CAMCHA010000340.1 GCA_945874515.1 Asaia bogorensis | reverse complement strand
CCCGCGCCAAAGCCGCGCCGCGCCGCATCAGCGAAAGCCAACCGCCGCAGAGCATCATCACTCAGCACCGGGCAATCCGGTAGCAGCGCCGCAGCATCCTCAAGCTTGCCCGTGCAATGCAGCACCACATCGCAGCCCGCCGAAAGCGCGGCACCGGCCAAATCATTCGCCATGCCGGCGAGCGCACCCATCGCCAGATCATCCGTGATCAGCACGCCATCAAAGCCAATCTCGCCCCGGATTACGCGCTGGATCACGGTGGGTGAAATCGTCGCTGGCAGGCGCGCATCCCATGCCTCATACAAAACATGCGCTGTCATGGCCCAGGCACCGCTGCCGGCCAGGGCGCGAAACGGCGCGATGTCGTCAGCCAAAGTCTCAACACCCGCAGCAACGCGTGGCAATTCATGATGGCTGTCGGCCATGGCGCGGCCATGGCCTGGGATATGCTTGATCACGGGAATGCAGCCCGCGGCTTGCAGCCCGGCGATACACGCCGCACCTAACCGCGCAATCTCATTCGGGTCAGCGCTGAAGGCACGATCACCAATCACCTGATGCGCGCCTGGCAGGCGCAAATCCAAAACAGGCGCACACACCACATCCAAGCCAGCCGCGCGGCACATCGCCCCCAGCAGCAGCGTATTGGCGCGCTGAGCCACCTCCGGCTGCCCTTCAAAACGTGCAGCGGCGGGGAATGCCTCCCATAGCGGAGGCTTCAGGCGCGCCACACGCCCGCCTTCCTGGTCAATCAGGATCGGCGCCGTGGCGCCCAGCACATCACGAATGTCATTGGTGAGCGCGCGCAATTGCGCAGGGTCCTGGATATTGCGCGCGAACAAAATCGCGCCAAGCGGTGGAAATCTGCGCCAAAGCGCAGCTTCCTCCGCCGTTAGCCGAGGCCCGGAAAGGCCAATAATCGCCGCCCGAACAGAAGCCATAAGGCTCAGCCGCCAACCACCATGCAAGGAATGCTTTTGGTCTTCATTTCCTCACAAAAGGCGCGCGCCGTCGCGGCATCCGCAAAGCCGCCGGTGCGGATACGATAAAGCGTTGTCTGCCCTTCGCGATCAAAGGGCGCCAGCGATACGCGACGATTACCCAGGAATTCCGGCACGCGCTTTTGCAGCCGATCCCATTCGCCGCGCGCCGCCGCTTCACTTGGCAGTGATCCCAATTGCACTTGCGCTCGGCCATTCGCCACCGGCGCAAAACGCTCCGCAGCTGCTGGCACTGGGGCCGGCAGGCTTGGCGCGTTCAGCGCGGAAGCCGTAGCAGGGGCCGAGGGCGTTGCCGGTGCAGCAGGCTGCGCCGGCGCGGGGCTTGGCGGTGGCGCGTTACGCGCGGCTTCCTGCGCGGCGCGTTCGGCCAATTGCGCGCGGAGCTGATCCACACGCGGGGTCTCGGCCTCCGGCGCCAAGCCACCCTGCGCAGCCGGTCGCGCGCCGCGATTGCGGTCAAAAATCAGCTCATCCTGATTGGGCACGCGCAGCCCGCCTGGATTATCGGGCCGAATTTTGATTGGCCGGGCATCAGCTTCGATCAGCGGCGCATTGCGCGATGACCCGCGCGAAAACCCCCAGACCAGCGCAGCAATCACGGCACCCGCCGCAAGCACAGAGCCTGCGATGATAATCATCCGCCAAGGCGGGCCCCCACCCGCCTTGCGGCCCAGCCTGTAGGCCGGAACTGGAACTTCTCTCACGCCTATCCCCCGATCGGCGCTGGAATAGTCTCAGCGCATTTCCTCGACCGGCGTCACCCCCATGACGCCAAGACCGGAACGAATAACGCTCGCCGTAGCCGCCACCAGCGCAAGCCGGGCGGCCGTGGCGCCCGGCTCATCCTCTCGGATGAAGCGGAGCGTCGAGTCTTCGCGACCTCGATTCCATAGTACATGAAAATCAGCGGCCAAGTCATGGAGAAAAAACGCGATTCGGTGCGGTTCACGGGCCAAAGCGGCGGCTTCCACCACGCGCGGCCAGGAAATGAGGCGCCGGATCAGGTCCAGCTCCGCCTTGTCCTTCAAATGGTCAAGCGGCGCGGCGGCAAGCTGGGCGATCTGGGGCTCGCCCGCCTGACGCAGCACTGAACGGCAGCGCGCATGGGCGTATTGCACGTAGAAAACCGGGTTTTCGCGGGTTTGTTCGACAACCTTGTCCAGGTCGAATTCCATCTGCGCGTCTGATTTGCGCGTCAGCATGGTGAAGCGCACCGCATCACGGCCCACTTCCTCGATCAAATAGCGGAGCGTCACATAAGTCCCAGCGCGCTTGGACATGCGCACAGGCTCACCCGCCTTCATCACATGCACAATCTGGCATAGCACCACTTCCAAGGGTACGCGCCCATCAGACAGCGCCTTCACCGCGGCCCCCATGCGCGAAACATACCCGCCGTGATCCGCACCCCAAACATCAATCAGCAAATCATAACCGCGCTTCAGCTTATCTGCATGGCAGGCGATGTCATTGGCAAAATAAGTGTTGGAGCCATCAGATTTCTTGAGCGGCCTATCCACGTCATCGCCAAATTGCGTTGACCGAAACAGCAATTGCGGGCGCGGTTCCCAATCATCCGGTGTCTTGCCCTTGGGCGGTTCCAGCACACCTTCATAAAGCAGGCCCTTGCCTTCAAGCGCTGCAATCGCGGCATCGGTCGCACTCGCGTCCACCAGCGCGCGTTCGGATAAGAAAACATCCTGAGTGACACCAAGCAGCGCCAGATCCTCGCGGATCGCGATCATCATCATCGCAACCGCACGTTCACGTGCCGTATCAAGCCAGGCGCGATCCACGAACCAGCCATGCTCCAGCGCGCCTGCCACGCCTGCGGCGGCTTGTGCCGCACTCGGCGCGCCTTCAATGCGCTGCGGTGCCATTGATGCGCCGTGATGCTCCGCCAAAGCCTCGCCCACCGCGACCAGGTAATCGCCGCGATATTGCAGCGTCACGCCAAAGCGGCGTTCCACCTGTTCCGCAGTCCATTCCTCAAGATTGGGCTCAATCGCGCGCAAATAACGCCAATAGGTGGCCCAGCCGAGCGCTGCCACCTGAGCCCCCGCATCATTGACGTAGTATTCCTTGGTGACGGCAAAACCCGCCTTGCCGAGAAGATTGGCGAGCGCATCCCCCACCACCGCGCCGCGGCAATGCCCGACATGCATCGGCCCCGTCGGATTGGCCGAGACATATTCGACATTGACGCGCCGCCCCGCGCCAATCGCGCTATCGCCATAGGCTTCGCCAACGCAAAGCAATAGCGCGACCTGCCCCACCAGATAGCTTTCGCGCAAACGCAAATTGACGAATCCCGGTCCCGCCGCTTCGGCGTTTTCCACCATCGGCAGCGCGCCGAGTTTCTCGATCAGCGCTGCGGCAATCTTGGCCGGCGGCAGGCGCGCGGGCTTGGCAATCACCAAAGCGGCATTGGTCGCCATATCGCCATGCGCCGCATCGCGCGGTGGTTCCACCTGCACGCGTGCCAGGATGTCCGCGGGCAGTTCAGGGTAAAGCGCCACCAGCGCCGCGCGCACCTGTTCCGCCATGGCGGTGAAAACATTTTCGGTCATGCAAATCTCAGCCTGAAATATCGGGGTCGGTCATGCGCCGGTGTTCTTCCAGCGCGAAGCGGTCTGTCATGCCGGCGATAT
>CAMCHA010000339.1 GCA_945874515.1 Asaia bogorensis | reverse complement strand
GCTTGATCGCGCCAAGCCCGGGGGCCATCCATGACCATCGCGCGCGCCTTATGGACGATTGCACCCGGTGTCGCCGAAATCCGCCCCGAGACCCTGCCCGCCCGCGCGCCGGATCAGGTGCTGGCGCGCACGCTGGCATCAGGCATTTCACGTGGAACAGAAAGGCTGGTGCTGGCAGGCAAGGTGCCGGAGAACCAATGGGGCGTGATGCGCTGCCCCTTGCAGGCGGGCGATTTCCCATTCCCGGTGAAGTATGGCTACAGCGCGGTCGCATACGTGGCCGAAGGCCCTGCGGCGTTGCAAGGCAAGCGCGTTTTCTGCCTGCATCCGCATCAGGATTTTTTCCTTGCGCCCGCTGCCATGTGCGTGCCTGTCCCGGATGCGGTGACGGATGGCCGCGCTGTGCTCGGCGCCAATATGGAAACCGCGCTGAATATCCTGTGGGACGCTCAACCCTTGCCCGGCGAACGCGCCTTGGTGATTGGCGCGGGCGTGGTTGGGCTGCTGGTGGCTTATCTGCTCGCGCGCATTCCGGCCATGGCGGTGACGATCATTGACCCCGATGCATCACGCCGCGCCATTGCGGAGGCGCTTGGCATCCAATTCGCCGCCCCGGAAGCCGCACCTGCCGAGCAGGAACTGATTATCCATGCCAGCGCCAATCCGGCGGGGCTGCGTCAGGCTTTGCAATGCGCAGCGTTTGAGGCGCGCATCATCGAAGCGTCATGGTTCGGGGCGCAGGAAGTGGCGCTGCCATTGGGCGAGGCGTTTCATTCCCGGCGCTTGCGCCTGATTTCAAGCCAGGTCGGCGCCGTCGCACCCGCCATGCGCGCCCGGCGCAGCTACGGCGAACGCATGGCCCAGGCCCTTGGCCTGCTGGCGGACCCAGCGCTTGAAGCGCTGGTCGGCCCCACCACTGCATTCCAGGATTTGCCGCAAGCCATGCCCAGCTTGCTCAACCCCGTTCCCGGCACACCCGCGCCGCTTTGCCCCCTTGTCACCTATGGTGCATGAAGCGCCCAACCGCACAGGATACACTCCGCCCATGTTCAGCCTGACCGTCGTTGATCACGTCATGATCGCCCATTCCTTCCGCGGCGCGGAATTCGGCCCCGCCCAGCGCCTGCATGGCGCCACTTTCATTGTGGAGGCAGAGTTTCGCGCGCCAAAGCTAGACCCGCTCAATCTGCTGGTGGATATCGCCGCAGCCAAGGTGGAACTCCGCCACATCCTGGACGGGTTTGATTATCGCAATCTGGATGCGGAACCGGTCTTTGCCGGGCAAAACACCACGACCGAACATCTCTGCCTGCATATCCATCGCTGCCTGTCTGCGGCGCTGGCCGATGGCAAGCTTGGCGCGGGCGGCAAGGCCGTCACGGGCCTCAAGGTGCTTTTGCGCGAAAGCCATATCGCTTGGGCCGCTTATGAGGGCGCTCCTGGCGAGGAGCCGGCGGCTTGAGCATCTACCTCCTCGTCCCCGCGCCCTTCAGCGCGATTTCTGGCGGCTATATCTATGATCGCCGCATGGTCGAAGGGCTGCGTGCGCTGGGGCAAGAAGTGCGCGTGGTGGAATTGGCGGGGCGCCATCCCTTCCCCGATGAAACGGCCACTGAAGCCGCGCGCGTTGCCTTGGCCGAGATTCCCCCCGATGCGCGCATTGTGATTGATGGCCTGGGCCTGCCCGCCTTTCTGCCGCTGGCCGATGAGCTTACCAGGCGCGGCGCAACGGCGCTGATCCATCACCCAACCGCGCTCGAGCCCGGCGCGCCTGACGGCCAGCGTGAGGCCTTGAAGGCTGCAGAACGCGTGCTGTTCAGCGCCTGCAGCCGCGTCATCACCACCTCAACCCCCACGGCGCGGAATTTGCCGGAAGGTTTTGGTGTGGACGCCGCGCGTGTCACCGTGGTGGAACCAGGCACAGATGCCGCGCCGCGCGCCGTTGGCTCCGCCGGTCCAGGCTGCGCCATTTTGAGTGTTGGCATGTTGGTGCCGCGCAAGGGGCATGATGTGCTGCTGCAGGCACTCGCACGGCTGACTGATCTCGATTGGTCGCTTGCCATTGCCGGCGATGCCACGCGCGATCCCGTGCATGCCGATGGGCTGCGTGCCTTGGCGGCGGAACTTGGCATTGCGCAGCGCGTGCGCTTCCTGGGCGCGCTCCCCGATGCGGCGCTGGAAGCGGAATATGCGCGCGCTGATCTTTTCGCCCTCGCCACGCGTTATGAAGGCTATGGCATGGCAGCGGCAGAAGCGATGGCGCGCGGCCTGCCCCTAGCGATCACCGCCGGCGGCGCGATTGCCGATATTGTACCGGAAGATGCTGCCGTGGTTGCGGCGGTAGATGACCATAACGCGCTATCACGCGCCATGCGCCGGCCGATTTTCGACACTGCCTTGCGCGCCGATATGGCCGCAGCTTCCTGGCGCGCGGGGCAGGCTTTGCCGCGCTGGCCGGACCGCGCCGCCGCTTTTCTGAAAGCACTCGACCATGTCTGAAAGCTTTGATGGTGATTGGCTCGATTTGCGCGAGCCTTACGACGCCTCTGCACGCAATGCTGAATTGGCTGCGATGCTCGCAGCATCCCTGCCCGCGCGGCCGCGCCTGCTTGATCTTGGCGCGGGCACCGGCAGCTTGCTCCGCTGGCTTGGCCATTTCATCGGCCGCGCGCAAAGCTGGACCTTGGTGGATAGCGATGCGGAACTGCTCGCCCGCGCTTTTGATACCATTGCTGAGCGGGCGGAGGCTGTCGGCTGGCCCGCAACCAATCCGGGGCGTAGCGCATTACTTGTGCATGCGCCGCATGGCGCCTGGCGTATTGAAGCCATCCTGGCGGATCTTGCAGCCGCGCCGGCCAATCTGCCGTTGGAACGCGTGGATGCGGTGGTGAGCACGGCGCTGTGTGATCTCGTCTCCCGCGGATGGGTGGAAGCGATGGCCGCCGCCTGCGCCGCGCGGCGCCTGCCCTTCTATGCTGCGCTGAATGTGACAGGGCGCGAACGCTTCAGCCCGCCCCATCCCGGCGATGCGCTGGTGGCGCGCGGCTTTCGCCGTGATCAGGCCCGCGATAAGGGTTTTGGTGGCGTGTCACTTGGCCCACAGGCACCCGCCGTGATGGCTGAAGCCTTTGCCGCGCATGGCTACACCATTCATCGCGCGCCAAGCGATTGGGTCGTGGATCGCCGCGCCCGCGCTTTCACTCGCGCGATCGCTGATGGCCATGCCATGGCAGCACTTGGCTGGGAAAAGCGCGGCAGTGACGCCATTCTGGATTGGCTGGATACCAGACGGGATCAGGCCGATGCCGGTCAGCTTGCCGTGCGCATCGGGCACCAGGATTTCCTCGCGCTCCCTCCTGCAAGGTAGTTGATCATGCCCCTTTTGCTTGGCTGCATCGCGGATGATTTCACTGGGGCGACGGACCTCGCGAATACACTGGTCAAGGGCGGCATGACTGCCGTGCAGGTGATTGGTGTGCCGACCGGACCTTTGCCGGAAGCGGATGCTGTGATCATTGCGCTGAAATCGCGCACCGCGCCGGTTGGGGAAGCGGTGGCGCAATCACTGGCCGCTTGTGATGCGCTGCTCGCCGCTGGTGCGAAGCAGATTTTCTGGAAATATTGCTCGACTTTTGACAGTACGGATCAAGGAAATGT
>CAMCHA010000338.1 GCA_945874515.1 Asaia bogorensis | reverse complement strand
AGCGGGTGATGCACCTGCGCGTCATCCGGCCCGCGCCCACCGCCCAGCATCAGATAAGCGCCGGGCTTGGCATTGAGCATGAAGGAGAAATCCTCACCGCCCATGGTGGGTTTTGCCATGGGCAGCACGCGCGCTTCACCCTGCACGGCGCGGGCGGCTTTGGCGGCCAGATGGGTGCTTTCTACTTCATTGATCGTCGCCGGATAGGCGCGGGCGAATTCAGCGGTGGCACTCGCGCCCATCGCTGCGGCAATGCCTGTCACGGTTTCCTTGAATCGGCGTTCGAGCAAATCCCCAATCTCGGGCGCGAACCAACGCGCGGTGCCCAGCATGCGAACGGTTTCAGGGATTACGTTGAAAGTGTGCCCGCCATTGATGTGGCCGATGGTAATCACGCCCGCTTCCACCGGTTCCACATTGCGCGCGACAATGGATTGCAGCGCCTGCACAATGGCGGCGGCCACCACAATCGGGTCCGTGCCATTATGCGGCATGGCGCCATGCGCCCCTTTTCCAGTGATGTTCACTTCCAGATTGGCCACCGCCGCCATCACCGGGCCTTCGCGCCATAGAAAAGTGCCTTCCGGCGCGCCGGGCCAGTTATGCATGCCGAAAACACGTTCCATCGGAAAGCGCGTGAACAGTCCTTCCTTCACCATCAGTTCGCCGCCCGCCAGGTTTTCTTCCGCCGGCTGGAAAATCACATAAACCGTGCCATCGAAATTTCGCGTTTCGGCCAGATACTTCGCCGCGCCAAGCAGCATGGTGGTATGCCCATCATGGCCGCAGGCATGCATCTTACCGGGAATTTTTGACGCATAAGGCAGGCCGGTTTCTTCCAGGATCGGCAGCGCATCAATATCGGCGCGCAGCCCAATGGCGCGGCCATTATCAACGCGCCCGCGGATCACGCCGACAACGCCGGTCTTGGCAATGCCTGTCACGACCTCATCACAGCCAAAGTCGCGCAGCTTTTCGGCGATGATGCCGGAAGTGCGGACCTCCTCCAGGCCTAATTCTGGATTTTCGTGGAAATCCCGCCGCCAGGCGGTCATCTCGGGGTGGAATTCGGCGATGCGGTTGATGATCGGCATGGGGCTAGCTTTCTTGTCAGGGGCTTGAATGGCTGCGCGGACTGGGAGGGTAAAGTGGTGCGGCTGGCGGGAACTGGCGCGGTAGCCGGCGCATCCCGGCCGCGCCCTGCGCCCAGCCAGGCGTGAATTGGATGGTCGAGACGGTCTTCCCGCGCAGATCATAAAGATGCATCCGGAAGGTCGTCGCCATCCACTCCTCACGAAATTCGGGCCGCGGCCGGCCATCGCCGTCGCAGTCGAAGCCGATGCGGATGCGTTCGATTTCCTGCCCAATCCAGCCGCGGACGACGCGGTCGCCCCACACTGGGCCGCCCATCACAGCCCGCCGCGCCTCCTCCCGGGCGCGCTGGTGAGGCATGACGACCGTGTCAAAGTCGCGCACGGCTCGGCAGGGCTCCTCTATGAAGGGGATCAGCCGGTGGCTGACGAAGCCGGACTCTAGTAAGGAGGCGGGTATGACAACGCCTGTCACGCGCGCCTTCGACCACCAAACAAACATGTCCGTGTTGGAGTTCGAACCTTCGGCGGCGTGGAGCCCGGGGTGGCAGCCGCGATTACTCGGCAGTTCGGGGTCCGGCGCGCCATCGCGGAAACACGGTGCCGGGTCTCGTGTGTAATCATCCAGTAAGGCGGCGGGCAATGGCAGGCCACGGTCGTGGAACTCCATGAACACGTCGACTCTCGCCATTCCGAGCAATACCCAGAAGGGCGGCTGGTTGCTGATCAGCATGGTGCCCACGCAGGTAGTAACCGAGTAGAGGGCCAATAGCAGCAGTCCCCAGGTCAGCGCGCGGCGCCGACGTCGTACGCGCGGCGCAAAGGTCAGCGCCAGCCCCTGTTCCAGCGGAATAGGCAGAGCGCCAAGAATATCGCGCATGGGCGCGATGTCGAAAGCCTTGTCTTCCGTCAAGCGGCGGATTTCATCCGCGCCAATAGCAGGCAGGCCGGGGATGATGCGCGTGCACCATGCGAAGCCACGCAGCAGCCCAAGTGGCAGCGGCAGCACCGGGCGCGCACCAAGCCCCGCAGCGCGCACCACGGCAGCGAGGAAATCGCGATAAGGCATGGGTTCCGGACCCGCGATCACCATACTGGTCGGGCTTTTCCAGGGGTGGCGCGCGGCGGCAAGCAAGGCGCGGGTGACATCGCTTTGATGGATCGGCTGCACCAGGGATCGCCCTCCACCAGGAAGGGGCGCAAAAGGCAAGCGGCGCAAAAGCGCTGCCAGGCGCTGGACATTATCTTCGCCCTCTGCGCCATAGACCATGGTTGGGTGCAGCATGACGCCAGCACGCCCGCTGGCGAGGAAGGCTGCCTCACCCGCGCGCACACCATCGCCATGGGCATCCGCCCAGCGCGAATAGCGCCTTGTGGAGCCCATCAGCACAAAACGCGCAACTGCCGGCGCGGCGGCAAGGATGGCCGGCGCGTGGCGCGCATGGGCGGTGCTGATGACAAGTGTGGCGCCTTCAAGTGCAGCGCGTAGCGTGGCGGGATCGGCCAGATCAGCAACGCGCGGCGTAACGGGCAGGCCAAGTGCTGACCATTTCGCCGCATCGCGCACCACCGGCGTGAAGGGCGTGCCCTCGGCCAGCAACGCGCGGGCGAGCGCCGCGCCGCTTCGCCCCGAAGCCCCAATCAGCGCAATCAAGGTGCCGCGCGCAAGAACGCCAGGTCAGCGCCAAGCGGTGCCTGCGTCACCTGATCATAAACAAGCTTGTCCCAGCCGCGCTTGGGCGCCGGGGCGGGCTGCCAGGCCGCGCGGCGGCGGGCCATTTCATCTTCCGCCACCAGCAAATCCAGCTTGCGGTCCTTTACCGAAAGCCGGATGCGATCACCGGTTTGCACCAAAGCAAGCGGCCCACCGACTGCGGCTTCCGGCGCGATATGCAGCACAATGGTGCCGAAGGCCGTGCCAGACATGCGGCAATCGCTCATGCGCACCATATCCTTCACCCCGGCGCGGGCGAGCTTTTTGGGGATGGGCAGATAGCCCGCTTCCGGCATGCCAGAGGGTGAACGCGGGCCGGCATATTTCAGCACCAAAATATCCTGCGCCATCACATCCAAGGCCGGGTCGTCAATGCGGTTGGCCAGATCCTCCAACCCATCAAACACCATGCAGCGGGCTTCGGTTTCAAACAGCGCGGGGGTCGCAGCACTCCGCTTCAAAATGGCACCTTCGGGGGCGAGGGAGCCAAACAGCGCCACCAGGCCACCAACCGGGGAGACAGGTTCGCTGAACGCACGAATGATGCGCCGATCCACGAAATGACTGCCATCGCCAATCCGGTCAGCCAGGCTCACGCCATCCAGATCAATCGTCGTCAGGTCAAGCAAATCGCGCAATTCCCACAGCAAGGCGCGCATGCCGCCCGCCGCGTGGAAATCTTCCATATAGCCATCGCCGGTCGGCTTCAGATCCACCAGTACCGGCGTTTCCTCAGACAGCGCATCCAGCCGCTTGAGGTCAAGCGAAAGCCCCGCGCGCCCGGCAATAGCGGCCATATGCACCACCGCATTGGTGGAACCGCCAAGCGCGAGCAGCACGCGCACGGCGTTGTC
>CAMCHA010000337.1 GCA_945874515.1 Asaia bogorensis | reverse complement strand
AGCGTTGCAGACTACATCGAAAAAGCCGCTGAATTGGCCGCCGATGCGCCGCGCCGGCGCGTACTCCGCCACGGGCTGCGGGATATGATCCGCGCCATGCCGCTGGGTCAGCCCGCGCGCTTCGGCAAGGCCTTCTACGACAAGGCGGCCGAGGTCTGCGCCTTGTGATTTTCAACGAAACCGCCATCCCCGGCATCATCAGCATCGAAGCCAGCCCCGCGCGCGATGAACGCGGCGCCTTTCTTCGCAGTTGGTGCCGGGAGAACTTCGCCACGGCGGGCATTGATTTCACGCCGATCCAGGCAAGCCTTTCGGAAAACACGCTGAAGCACACATTGCGCGGCATGCATTTCCAGATCGCGCCCGCTGAAGAACAGAAGCTTATCCGCTGCGTGCGCGGCGCGGTATTTGATGTGCTGTTGGATATGCGCGCCGATCAGCCAAGCTATTTGCGCCATGTCGCCATCACGCTGGACAGCCGCGTGGGCAATGCCGTCTTTGTCCCGCGCGGCATCGCGCATGGATTCCTCAGCCTGACCGATGATGCGGTGGTGGAATATCTGATTGACACACCCTATGCGCCGGCGCTGGCGCGTGGCGTGCGCTGGAATGATCCCGCCTTCGGCATTGCCTGGCCCGCCGAACCAAAGGTGATTTCCGAGCGCGACAATGCTTGGCCATTATTCCATGCCTGAACGCGTTCTGGTCACGGGCGCGACAGGCTTCATCGGGCAACACATGCCGGCGCTGCTGCGCGCGCGCGGATACGAAACCCACGTCACGGCGCGCGGCACCTTGCCCGAAACCGCGGGCATCACCGCGCATGGCGTTGACCTGCTACGCCAGGATGAAGCGCAGCGCCTGATCAAGGATCTCCGCCCCGCCATCATCATCCACACCGCCTGGTACGTCGCGCATGGCCGCTTCTGGACCGCGCCCGAGAATACTGATTGGCTGGAAGCCTCCACAGCACTTGCGGCTTATGCCGCGGAAGCCGGCACGCGGCGCTTTGTGGGAATTGGCACCTGCGCCGAATACGCAACCGAAACCGGCGATGACGCCTATCCCTGGCCGGAAACGCGCCCCATCGCCCCCGCCACCCCTTATGGCGAGGCGAAGGCCACCCTCGCGCGGCGCCTCAAGGAAATGGCGGAAGGCCGCGCGCGCTTCAGCTTCGCCTGGGCGCGGCTATTTCATCTGTTCGGCCCGGGCGAGAACCCCGCCCGACTTGTCCCTTCCATCATGCTGGCACTGCGTGAAGGCCGCGAAGCGCAATGTGGCTCTGGCCGCCCAGTGCGCGATTTCATCAGTACGCAAAACGCCGCCGCCGCCATCACGGCGCTCGCGGCCAGCCAAGTTACCGGTCCGGTCAATATCGGCTCAGGCGCGCCGATCAGCATTGCCGCCATGGCGCGGCTGATCGCGCATATCTCTGGCCGGCCTTATTTGCTGAGGCTGGGTGCGCTGGCCGATCGGCCGAATGAAGCGCCTTATATGGTGGCGCATACCGGGCGCCTCAGGCGCGAAGTTGGCTTCACCGCGCCGGTTTCACTCGCCGCCGAATTGCGCGCGCTTTAGTGGTCGCATTTTCCGAGCCGCCAAGTGAAGCCACTTGGCTTGAAAATGCTTCAAATTCGTTGATGCAACGCGCAAACCAGCGTGAACAATTGCCGCGCCGTATCAAAATCCAGCGCAACCCGCCCCGCCAGCCGCGTGCGCAGTAACTCCGCACCTTCATTATGGAGCCCGCGCCTTCCCATATCTATGGCTTGCACGCGGGATTCCGGCCCGCTTTCCGCCACGGCCTGTTCATGCGCTTCCACCACCATGTGATAGTCCTTGATCAGGCGCCGGAAGGGGCCAAGAGCCAGGGCCAGCACATGCAGCGTCGCCCCCCCTTCATTGCGTATATCGAACACCAGCCGGCCTTCACGCACCGCCAACCCCAGCACATAGGGCCCGCGCGGCAGGCCTTCAGGGTCGAAGCGGTTATGGTGCAGCAAATCCGCAATCGCCTGGCGCCGATCAGCTTCCGCATAGGCGGAAGGGGCCGGCGCTTCTTCGGGCAATTCAACGCGGATCAGGCGCTGTTCAGGCATCTGGCTTGCCACCACGCGGCATCACGCCGCCTTCATCCCCTGTCATGCCAAGATGCATCATCCAGCCCATCACCGCCCCCTTGATGGGCCGCAACAGCAGAATGCAGATAATGGTGAACAGAGGCAGCCACACCACCATATGCAGCCAAATCGGCGGCATATAGGCTTTTTCGATCCACAAAACGCCCGGCACCAGCACATGCCCCGCGATCAGGATAGTGAAATAGGGTGGCGCATCATCCGCGCGCAGCCGGCCAAGCGGCGCGTTGCAGCTTTCGCAAACCTCCGCCACGCGCAGATACCCCGCGAAAAGCCGCCCCTGGCCGCAGGCCGGGCAAAGCCCCTTCAGCCCCCGGACCAGCCCATCCCGAGTACCGGGCGGCTGATAGGGCAGGGCAGGGGGCGTGCGATCCGGTTCCCAACGCATTTTTTGTTCCAATCAGGGCCGCTTTGGCGCGGCGTGTTGCAGCGCAGCGTTAAGCCCGAAACCGGCCCCAATCAAGCATGGCTTGCGGCGCGCTACCCGCTGGGGTCAGGATACCCCGCATGAATGAACGCATCCTGCTGATCAACCCGAATTGCAGCATAAGCTGCACCCAGGGCATTGCCGCCGCCGTCGCCCCCTTCGCCGCCCCCGGCCTGCCGCGGATAGACGTAACCCGCTTGGAAGAAGGCCCCGCCGCCATCATCACCTGGCGGGATTGGTATGGCGTGGCCGAACCCCTTTGCCGCCGCGTCGCCGCCGAAGCGGCCGACGCTTACATAATTGGCTGCGTTTCCGATCCGGCGATTGAGGCGGTGCGGATGGTGACCGACAAGCCCGTGTTTGGCCCTTTGCGTTGTTCCATCGCCGCCGCGCTCAACCGTGGCGAGAATTTCGGCATGATCGCCTTCACCGACAAATCCAAGCCCCGCCAGCGCCGGGTTTTGCAAAGCATGGGGGTGGAGGCGCGCATGGTGGCCTCCATCGCGCTCAATCTGGATATGGAGGTTTTGACAGACCCCGTGGCGCCGCGCGCCCGCATCGCCGAAGTGGCGCGGGAATTGGTGGCCTTGGGGGCTGAGGCGGTGATCCTGGGCTGCGCCGGCATGGCGCATCACCGGGCGGCGGCCGAGGATGCCTGCGGCGTGCCGGTGATTGAACCCAGCCAGGCTGCGGCGGCGCAGGCGATTTTGGCGGTGGTGGCGGCGCGGAGTTAGGCGCCTGGCCGAGCCAAGTGGCTTCACTTGGCGGCTCGGAAAATGCGATCAGACAAATACTCAGACCGTGCCCCGAGAACGGAACTGCACGGAAAGCGCTCCAATCAAGAATAAGCACAAAAACCACCACAGGTTGTATTTGTTGGCACATGATAAACTTTATGTTTTTTCGAACCATTTGTCGTGAAGAAAATCATGGATGCCTCCAATTTATTTGGTTTTAAACGAAAGATAAATATTGCTTTCCCGGGTGACTCCGTGGTTAACGCTGTGCAGGTTTAAATGGCGGAATATCGGCTGATCTTTTCGGGCGTTAATCAGAATGTAGCGCGTATCGCGTAGTTTCCAAATACGCTCGCGCTGGATTG
>CAMCHA010000336.1 GCA_945874515.1 Asaia bogorensis | reverse complement strand
GGCATCATCCACGATCGAGACGGTTTGCTGCTGCCCCGCCAAATCGCGCTGCATCTGCGTCCAGGCGAGCCAGAAGCCAAGCGCCAGGAAGGTCAGCGCCACCAGTGACAGCAGCGGCAAAAGCCAAGCCGCCCCGCCAAAGGGTGCACGCGGCGCTGGGGCCATGGCGGGTGGTGGTGGCGGCGGAGGTGGCGGCGGCATGCGCGCGGCAGCCGGCGGCGGCGCGGCGGCGGGTGTTGGCGCCGGCGCGGCCACAGCAGCGCCGGAGAGGAACCCATCGGGCACCGAGGCCAGGCGCTGCGAATAAGGCCCCAAGACGCGGCGCAGTTGCCCGGCCAGCGCAGCAGGGTCTTCGGCGATTTCCCGCGCCGCCAGGCCCCAGCCGGTCAGGATGATCTGGCCATCCAGCACCAGGATGGAATCGGCATTGGGTAGCACCAAAGCCCGGCGGAGCAGCGGGCCGATCTCAGGATCATCCAGCAAAGGCTCCAGCGCCTGAAGCTGGCGGGTCAGCGCGGCTTCGGCCTCTGCCCGGCGTGCGCTGGATAGCGTGGGCAAGGGCTGCGGTTCGCCCGCGGCTTCGCCATACCAGGAAATGGCCCCGGCCCCAGTAATGGGCTCGGCAAAAAGCGCGGCGGGCGCGCCCCGGGCAGTGAGTTGGTCGGTCAGGCGCTGATGCAGCGCATGCACTGTCTGGCCGCGCAACAGCAAGGGTTGCAGCCCGGCAAGATCAGTCTTCAGGAGCAAACGTGGCGCGGCCATGGGACCTCGGGTTCTAGCCAGGAGAGCCTAGATCAGGTTGCGCGGGTTTGGAACCACCCGCGCACCTTCAGACAATCCTATCGCGATGGCAGCATTGCGGCGGCGCCACCTGAAGCGTCTGCGCGTTACCACGCCGCTTGCCGCAAACCGCTTTTTGAGCAGCTTACTCAGCCGCCCTTACCTGTAAGCTTGCGAAGCGCATGGAGATAATCAGCAAAAGCCTTGCGGCCAGGCTCGGTGAGCGCAACCTCCGTAAGCGGCTTACGCTCGCGGAATGATTTCGTCACTGCCACGTAGCCCGCCTCCTCCAGCTTGCGTAGGTGTACCGAGAGATTGCCATCGGTGGTGTCGAGTTTCGTCTTCAGTGTCGCGAAATCAGCGCTGCCGGCACCAATAAGATAGGCCATGATGCCGAGCCGAACGCGCCCATGGATCAACTCATCGATGGCGCTGATATCGAAAGCCGTCACCGTCAGGCCCTGGCGGTCGCCGGTACGCGCGCCGCGGCGCGCAAACGAAGGCCAGGAATCACGGCAATCAGGACCAGCGTGATCGCATAGGCAAGAAATTCTTGACCGCTACCAACCAAAGCACCGAACACCGGCACTGTCAGGAAAGTGAAGAAGGCGGTGACGCTCATCCAGCCCTGGCGGGTGATGGTGGCGGCCAGCGCCCAGCCGATCCCGTAGACGCTGACCACGAACATCGTGATGGTGTTGAGCACGAAGGGCTGACCGCGATAGGCCATCACCATCGCTCCGGCGCAGAAGGCAAAGATACTCCAGCCGATCGCGGCCCAGGCCATCCCCAATGCTCGGTTGGCGGCCGTCTCGACCCGTCCGCGGTCGCGGCGCATCAAATAGGCGAGTGTGCCGGCAAAGCCGAGCCCGCAGATTGGGAACGCATAATGCGCCGAAGGTAGAATTGGGCCGAAGACCCCCTGCGCCCCCAACCAGACCAAGAGGCTGGCCAGCGAGAACCAGCCGCCGCCGGCGATGAGGTAATCGCCGCCGCCAAATGGGGTATTTCGGGCGGCTTCGGCGAGGTCGCGAAGAAAGGCCAAATCCTCCGCGGCCTTGGCGGAGGGAGTAGAGGATTGTGAGGTTTCTGACATGGCGGGCCTCGTATGCGGGACTATCTGGTACCTAATACTTTAAATTACAAAGTACTTTATATTATGTCAACCCTATTTCTGCCATTGGCAGCCCGCACCGCGCCCAAGGCAATTGAACCTGGGCAGCATGTCATTTGGTTTGTTGGAATTTTCTACAAATTAATTCTGAGAAATTAACTTATTCGCCAAAGGCGCCTCACGCCGCCGCCCGCGTCGGCTCACGCTGAAAGCGCAGCCAGGTCACCGCCAGCACCGCCACCAGCAGCAGCGGGATGGAGGCCCAGTTCAGCGGCACCCAGCCGAAATGCTCATGCAGGAAGCCGGCCAGGAAGCTGGCCGCCGCAGTGGTGCCGAACACCAGAAAGTCGTTCAGCGCTTGGGCCTTGCCACGCTCATTCGGCCGGTAGCAGGTGGTGACAAGATTGGTGGCGCCAATAAACAGGAAATTCCAGCCCACGCCATTCAGCGTCAGCGCGATGCGGAAATGCCATTCATGATTGCCGGCGAGTGCGGCGACTACGCCGAGCAACAGCAGTGCAATGCCCCAGAACATGACATTGGTGGTGCCATAGCGCGTGATCAGATTGCCGGTGAAGAAGGAGGGCACGAACATGCCCATCACATGCATGAAGATCACCCAATGCGCTTCGGTATGCGGCAGCCCGCAAGCAACAATGGCAAGTGGTGAGGCACTCATCAGGAAGGACATGATGCCAAACGCCACCATGCCGGAAATGACTGCCGCGATGAAACGCGGCTGGGACGCGATTTCCAACAAGGGGCGCGGCGGTACCACGGCGGTGCCATCCGCCTTCACCGTCGCTTCCTGCATGGGCGGGAATTTAATGAAGCCCATGATGGTAAAGACAATGGCATGAATGCCGATCAGCGCGAGATAGGTCGCCAGATACAGCGGCAGCATCTGGTCATGCGAAAGGCGCACAATGCTCGGCCCGATAATGCCGGCCACCACACCGCCCGCCGTCACCCATGAAATTGCCTTGGCGCGATAGGAATCGGGCACCAATTCCACCGCGGCGAAACGATACATTTGCAGGCTGGCCACCGCATAACCCAGGATCAGGCCGCCCAGGCACATCAGCGGGAAAATTGCGGTGTAGAGCCCAAGCGCCACCACCGCGCCGCCCACCATGCCGAAGATGGAACCCACGCGAAAACCAAAGCGGCGGCCCATGCGCTGCATCAGCGCCGCGGCGGGGAACACCGCGATCATGATACCCAGATGCTGCAAGGTAACCGGGAGCGTGGCGAGGTCTCGGTTATGGTAGAAGGTCACCACGGAAAGCGCGGTGGCGGCGAACATCAGCGTATTGCCGGCCTGACCAATGGCCTGACAACAGGCCAAGAGAAAAAGATTTCGCCGCGCGGCAGCATCAAGCACAGTCATTCTAGTCACGCTTCCCTATCAAGAAGACGATGCTATACCCGAACGCGCGGCAGGGAAAGACGGCGCGTCAGGCCCAAAGCCCACGCGCCGCGAGCCAGCCCTGCACCAGCGCCGCCACCTGATCACTATTGCGATCCATCATGATCATATGGCTATTGCCGGTGATGCCGTGTTCCGGAAGATCAATGATGTCCACGTATCCACCGGCGGCGCGCAGGCTTTCGGCGAAGGCAACGCCTCGCGCACGGATATCGGGCCAGCGCGCATCTTCCTTGATGTAATCGCCATAGATCATCAGCACGGGAATATCGCGCAATTTGGCGATCTGCGCCGGATCGCCAATGGAGGCTGGCTCCACCAGCACCAAGGCGCGCACAGCATCGGGCCGGCGCTGCGCCGCATTCCAGGCGAAAAA
>CAMCHA010000335.1 GCA_945874515.1 Asaia bogorensis | reverse complement strand
CACGATAGCGGAGGGCTGATCATGTATGTCGCAGTCAAAGGCGGCGAAAGGGCGATCAGCGCCGCCCATGCCTGGCTGGATGAAACCCGTCGCGGCGATACCGCCCTGCCGGAACTCAGCGTCGCGCAGATTGAACAGCAAATGGCGCTCGCCGTTGATCGCGTGATGGCAGAAGGATCCTGCCATGATCGCTTCCTTGCCGCGCTTGCCATCAAACAATCCAAGGGCGATTTGATTGAAGCGGCGTTTCTGCTGCGCGCCTATCGTACTACGCTGCCGCGCTTTGGTGCCTCAGCACCGCTTGAGACCAGCCGCATGCGGCTGCGCCGGCGTATCAGCGCCACCTATAAGGATTTGCCTGGCGGGCAGGTGCTGGGACCGACGTTTGATTACACGCATCGCCTGTTGGATTTCGCCCTTGCCGCCGAAGGGCGCGATGCACCCGCCACACCAGAAGCGCCAACGGATATGACGGATGTGCCGCGCGTCACTGAAATCCTGGCGCGTGAGGGGCTGATGCAGCGCGAAGCTCTCAGCGAAACAGAACCCGGCGACCTGACGCGCGAACCGCTCAGCTTCCCCGCGTCACGCCCGGTGCGGCTGCAAAATCTGGCGCGTGGCGATGAAGGGTTTCTGCTGGCACTCGGCTATTCCACGCAGCGCGGCTATGGCAATGCGCATCCCTTCGTGGGTGAGATTCGCGTTGGCCATATCGGCGTTGAAATCACGCCGCCCGAATTGGGCTTCGCCATAGATATCGGCGATATCGGCATCACCGAATGTCAGATGGTTAATCAGTTTAAGGGCAGCCGCACGGAGCCCGCGCAATTTACCCGCGGCTATGGCCTGGTATTCGGCCATGGCGAAAGGCGAGCCATGTCCATGGCATTGGTGGATCGCGGCCTGCGGGCGCGAGAATTGGGCGAAGAAGCGGATGCGCCGGCCCAGCAGGAAGAATTCGTTTTGTATCACTCAGACAATATCGAAGCGACCGGCTTTGTGGAGCACCTGAAACTGCCGCATTATGTGGATTTCCAAAGTGAACTGGAAAACCTGCGCACCATTCGCCGCGCCGCTGAAGCCGAATTGCGGGAGGCCGCGGAATGACCGAAGCCGGCTACAACTTCGCCTATCTGGATGAGGCGACAAAGCGCATGATCCGCCGCGCTATCCTGAAGGCCGTGGCGATCCCTGGACACCAAATTCCCTTTGGCGCGCGCGAAATGCCGCTGCCTTATGGTTGGGGTACGGGCGGCATTCAGGTGACGGCCTCCATCCTAGGCCCAAATGATGTGCTGAAGGTGATTGACCAGGGCGCGGATGATACGACCAATGCGGTTTCCATCCGCCGCTTTTTCACCCGTGTTGCCGGCATTGCCACCACGGAAGTGACTGGTGAGGCGAGCATTATCCAGACGCGCCATCGAATTCCGGAAAAGCCGCTCACGGAAAACCAAATCCTGGTCTATCAGGTGCCACAGCCTGAACCGCTGTTCAGGCTAGAACCACATCGGGCGGAAACGCGCAGGCTGCATGCGTTGGCTGATTACGGGCTGATGCATGTGCGGCTTTATGAGGATATCGCGCGGCTTGGCCATATCGCGAAAGCATATGACTACCCGGTCATGGTGAATGAGCGCTATCTGATGTCGCCATCGCCGATCCCCGCCTTCGACAATCCCAAAATGCATCACATGGCCGCCTTGCAGCTTTTTGGCGCGGGGCGCGAGAAGCGCATCTACGCCGTGCCGCCATATACGGCGGTGCGGAGCCTCGATTTTGAGGATCACCCCTTCCGCCCCATTCGCGCGCCGCATGCGTGCGCGATTTGCGGCAGCACGGCCAGCTATCTGGATGAGTTGGTGACAGATGACGCGGGCGGGCGCGCCTTCATCTGCTCCGATACAGATTACTGCCAGGAACGGCAGCAAGCGCCAAAGGCAGCCGCAGAATGACCCTACTGCTTGAAGCCAAAGGGCTGCACCTGAAGTTCGGCGCTATCGCCGCTTTGGATGATGTGGCACTTGATGTCACCGCCGGAGAGGTTGTGGCGATTGTCGGTGAAAGTGGTTCCGGAAAGACAACGCTGCTCCGTGTGCTGGCGGGCCAAATGGCGCCGGATGCAGGCGCCGTGCATTACCTTGGCCGCGATGTGCTGGGCATGACGGAAGCTGAACGTCGCCGGCTGATGCGGATGGATTGGGGCTTTGTGCATCAGAACCCGCGTGATGGGCTGCGCATGGGCGTATCCGCTGGCGGGAATGTTGGCGAAAGGCTGATGGCGCTCGGCGCGCGGCACTACGGAAATATCCGAGATGAGGCCAAGGCCTGGCTGCAACGTGTGGAAATAGATACTGGACGGATTGACGATCTGCCACGGCATTTTTCAGGTGGCATGCAGCAACGCCTGCAAATAGCACGTACTTTGGTCACGCGCCCCAAGCTTGTTTTCATGGATGAACCAACGGGCGGGCTTGATGTTTCTGTTCAAGCTCGGTTATTGGATTTGATCCGCGCGCTGGTGCGCGAATTGGGGCTTTCCGTGCTGATCGTGACTCATGATATCGCCGCGGCGCGGCTGCTCGCAGACCGTATTCTGGTCATGCGGCGCGGGCAGGTGGTGGAACAGGGGCTCACGGATCGCGTGCTGGATGATCCGCAACATCCCTATACGCAGCTTCTTGTATCCTCGGTACTCGCGGCATGAATATTCTTCTGCGCACAGAAGGTCTTGCGAAAACCTTCACGCTTCATCTGCAAGGCGGCACACGCATTCCCGTGCTAGGTCGCGTTGATCTTGCGGTCAGCGCGGGCGAATGCGTGGCCCTTTCCGGGCCATCGGGTGCTGGCAAATCCACGCTGATGCGCTGCCTTTACGGCAATTACGGCGCGGGGGCTGGGCGGATTGTGCTGGCGCATCGCGGGGCAGAGCTTGACCTTGCCAGCGCCAATCCGCGCGCCGTGATTGAAGCGCGGCGGGAGAGCATTGGATATGTTTCCCAATTCCTCCGTGTCATCCCGCGCGTCAGCACGCGCGATATCGTAGCGGAACCCATGATGGCACGGGGCATGGCGCGTGAGGATGCGCTTTCCCGAGCCTCGGCCCTGCTTGACCGGCTGAACCTTCCAGAAAGGCTGCATGGCCTGCCGCCCGCAACGTTCTCGGGTGGGGAGCAACAGCGCGTGAACCTCGCGCGCGGTTTCGGCCCGCGCTATCCCGTGCTGCTGCTGGATGAACCAACCGCCAGCCTGGATGCCGGCAATCGCGCCATTGTGATTGGCCTGATCCATGAAGCGAAGCAGGCCGGCACCGCCATTGTCGGCATTTTTCATGATGCGGAAGTGCGCGAAGCTGTGGCGGATCGCGTTTTCACCGTTGAACCCATGCAGGATGCCGCATGACCGCCGAGACCATTCTGACCAACGCGAAGCTTGTCCTGCCGGATGCGATGCTACACGGCACAATTATTCTGCGCGATGGGCTGATTGCCGATGTTCAGCCAGGCCGAAGCCAGGTGCCCAGCGCCCTTGACCTTGATGGCGACCATCTGATCCCTGGTATTGTTGATGTTCACACCGATAATCTGGAACGCCAGGTGCTGCCGCGGGCCAATGCGCGCTGGCCATCACGCTCTGCCATGATCGCGCATGATGCCCAATGTGTGGCGGCAGGCATCACTACCATTCTGGATGCGCTTTGCCTTGGTGATCT
>CAMCHA010000334.1 GCA_945874515.1 Asaia bogorensis | reverse complement strand
GAAACGGGCAAGGCCGCCCCCACCAGCCCCACCGGCAGGCCGGGCTGAAAGGCAGGCCAATCCGTCGCCAGCAGTAGCGCCGCAAGCTGCCCGCCGGCGGAATGGCCTGCCGCCAGCAACCGCCCGCCCCGGCGCCTGTGCAAAAACGTGGCGGCGCGGCGCATTTGTTCGGCGATTTCGCCCAAGGTCACAGCCGGGCAGAGGTCATAGGAAGGCACCGCCACCGCCACCCCTTGGCCCAGCAGGCCGCGCGCGCAATGGCTGACAAAGGACCGATCGAGCGCCTGCCAATAGCCGCCATGGATGAAAAGCGCGGTGGGCGCTGCCTCAGCATTGGGTGGCAGGAATAGGTCAAGCTTCTCCCGTTCTCCCGCGCCATAAGCCAGGTCCAGCTCTGCCTGCACCCCACTGGCGCGGAAGGCATCGGCACCGCGCGCCCAGCCCGCGATGATTTCGGCGCTTTCCGGCACGCGGGTCCGATTATTGTATTCCCGTTCAGCATCCATGCGCCTATCTGCGCATAGGAAAGCCATGACAGGCAAGGCGGGGCGATGCGCGTATATCTGGCGGGACCGGAGGTGTTTCTGGCTGACCGAGACGCCATCTCGGCGGAAAAGAAGGCCATTTGCGCCCAGCACGGGATGATTGGCGTTTTCCCAACCGACCCCGCGCCCGGCGCACCCCAAGCCGATATCGATTGGATGCGGATTTACCTTGGTAATGAGGCGCATATCCAAAGCTGCGGCGCGCTGATTGCCAATCTGACGCCGTTTCGCGGCGCCTCGGCTGATCCCGGCACGGCTTATGAGCTTGGCTTCATGCGCGCGCTTGGTCGGCCTGTGCTGGGATACAGCAATGCGCCGGGGAATTTCACTATGCGCAGCCTGGCGCAGTTGCAGGGCACGGTGCATCGGCGCGCCAATGGTGCCTGGGAAGATGCCGATGGCATGGAGGTGGAGGATTTCGGCCTTACCGATAATCTTATGATTGATGGCGGCATTGCCGCAGCCGGTGGTGTGTTGGTGGTGAACCCGGTTGAAGAAGCGGCGCGCTGGCGCGACCTGCAAGGCTTTGCGCGCTGTGTCGCGCATTTGGCGGGGATGAAGAAATAGCGCCTGACCAGCTTTACCCAGTCGCCGCAATAGCCTTGCCACCCGCCAGGCGTAGAATGCGGCTTGGCCGTTCCACGCCGGTCAGCCGATGCAGAATCAGGATCACGCTACGCCCGGCAGTGGCTTCGTCCAGCGTTTCCATGAAGGCGTGTTCCGTCGCGGCATCCAGGCCGGCAGCCGGTTCATCCAGGATCAGCACGGGCGCTGAGGAAAGCAACACGCGCGCCAGTGCAATCCGCCGCGCCTGACCACCGGAAAACCGTGCTCCCGCTTCGCCGCATTGTGTCTCAAGCCCTTCCGGCAGGGCGCGCACCACGTCACCAATGCGTGCGCGGTCCAAGGCGCGCCAAAGCGCAGCGTCATCCGCATCCGGCGAGGCCAATCGCAGATTGGCGGCGATGCTGTCATCAAACAGCCGCGCATCCTGCGTAAGCCAGGCAATGCGATCGCGCAGTACCGAAGCGGGAAGGGTCGCGATATCAACACCGCCCAAGGTGATGCTGCCCTGCTGAGGTGCGGCGAATTTCAGTAACAACGCCGCCAAGGTTGATTTGCCGGTGCCCGAAGGCCCCAGCAGCGCAATGCGCGCGCCTTCCGGCACTTCCAGATCAAGCCCATCAAACACAAGGGGCCGATCCGGCGCCCAGGAAAACACCACATCACGCAACACCAGCGCATGGCCCGCAGGCGCCGCGCTGGGCGATGCAGGGTCGGGCACAGGTTCCGCCGCATCAGCCGCTTCGAACAGGCGCCGAGCACCCGCCGCCGCCGCCGCCACCGCCGCCCCGGCGCGCGGCATCAGCCCCAAAGCCTCAGCCGCTGCAATCGCCAGAAATACCGCGAGCACCCCAGCCGCCATGGCTGGTTGCCCCGCCATCATGGTCCAACCAAGCGCAGCCAGTAGTGCCACTTGCGTGAGCAAAGCGCCCGCGGCCCCGCCCCAGGCAGCGCGGCGTGCCAGGGCGCGCTGTGCGCCTGATAGCGCCCTATCTTCCTGAGCCACCCGCGCCAGCGCGCGCTTTTCGCCATTTGCGGCCAGCGTGTCTTCAAGCCCGGTCAGCGGGTCCACCGTCGCGGCGCGCAATTCACCCTGGGCTCGCGAGGTTGCCTCTGCCGTTCGCGCGGCATCTGGGGCCAGCAACAGCGGCAGCACCAAAGCGGCCGTCAGCGGCAGTGCCACCACCACGGCAAGCCAGGGGTCCGCCGCGCCAAGGATCAGCGCAATCGCCAACACCACGGCGATGGAAGCCGCCGCCGGCACCAGTGCGCGCAGATAAAGCCCATCAAGCGCTTCCACATCCGCAACAAGGCGCCCGAGCAAATCCCCCGCGCGACGCAAGCCAAGCCCGGTTGGCAGACGCTCAGCCAGGCGCCCAAAAAACCACACACGCATATCGGCCAAAGCACGGAAGGTCGCCTCATGTGTCGCGAGCCTTTCCAGGTAGCGCATGATTGGCCTGAGCAGGATCAGCGGCCGCAACCACAGCAGCGCCACCACCCCCGCCGCTGCCAGTGCGGCACTTTCCGCCCCACCCACCGATGCCGCCACCAACTTCCCCGCGAAAGCAAGCAAGGCGACGCCCGCAAGCGCCGAGATCACCGTCACGATAATCCCCATCACCAACCAGCCGGAGCGTTCCAGCCAAAGCCTCAGCACGCGGAAAAGATCAGCGGTCATGGTTTAATCATTCCCCGCGAGCCTACTGCCCTGGGCGCGCCCATCGGCGATTTCCAGCCTTTGGCCGAAATAGGATCGCGCGGCCTTGGCATGGGTTGCGATGATGGCGGTGCGGCCCACGCAAAGCCGGCGCAGCGCATCCAGCACGGAAGCTTCGGTGCCTGGATCAAGATGCGCGGTGGGTTCATCCAGCAGCACCAAGGGTGTGTCGCGCAGGAAGGCGCGCGCGAGCGCCACGCGCTGCGCCTGGCCACCGGAAAGCCCGAAGCCGCCTTCGCCAATCAGCGTATCCAACCCCTGCGGCAGGTCACGCACAAAATCCATTACCTGCGCGGCCTCAGCGGCGGCGAGCACGGCGGCATCATCCGCATCAGGCCGCGCGAGGCGGATATTTTCGCGCAATGTGGCGCGGAACAAATGCGCGCGCTGCCCGACATAGGATGACAGGCGCCGCAATTCGGAAGGTTTCAGCAGCATGGCGTCTTGGCCATTGATGGCAACGCGCCCCGATTCGGGCCGTGCGAATCCCATCAGGATACGCAGCGCTGAAGTTTTGCCCGCGCCTGATGCGCCCGTCAGCAACAGCGTCTCACCGGCCAGCACACGAAACGAAAGCCCATCCAAGGCAGGCGCGCGGGATGGATCATAGGAAAGCCGCACATCCTGGAAGGTGATGGTCACCTTGGGCGGCACTTCTTCCAGCAAAAGCCCGGTTTCTTCCGGTTGGTTCAGCAAGGGGGCGAGGTCCGCCGCCGCACCGCGCGCGCTAAGCTGTTCATGATAGGCAGCGGCGAAGGAGCGCAGCGGCAGAAAGAAAACCGGCACCAGCAGCACGACGAAAAATGCCGTCACGGGATCAGGATGCGCGCCGGTTAGCACCGCGCCATGACGAATGGCAAGACAGGCCAGCGCAGCGGCGGCGATCAATTCCATGGCGCC
>CAMCHA010000333.1 GCA_945874515.1 Asaia bogorensis | reverse complement strand
CTCGCCGCGCGCGGCATCACGCCGCCCCGCGCGCGCGATCTGGCCCGGGTGCTGACCGGCTATGGCGCTTATGTGGAACAGCCGGATGGCAACATCCGCGGCCTGATCTATGCGCCTGCCATCCTTTGGCTGGCGGAAGCCCATGTCATGCCGGCTGAAATCATTCTGGACCGCGCGGCGGAAGACATCCCGCCCTTGCTGGCCGATGGCGGGTTATTCATTGCCTCCGTCCACCCCGCCATTCGCCGCCCGGCGGAACCCGCCCCGGGCAAGGGCGGCCATCTGGTGCTGGTATTCGGGGCAGGGCAGGGCGCGCTTCGCCTGCACAATCCTTCGGGCCATGATGCGGCATCCCAGGCCGATGCGCGGGTGCCGATCCCTGATTTCGCGCGGTTTTTTGCCGGGCGGGGCCTTTGGCTGCTGATCCTGCTCTGCCTGCTTTTCGCCATGCGGGCGGAAGCGCAGGGCAATGGGCGCGTGATCACCGCCGTTCCGGGTTATAGCCTGCAACAAGCGGCGAATGGGGTGCTTGGCCTGCTTGGTTATAATGTGGTGCCTGATATCACCGCATCCTCACTCACCATCAGCCGCAGCGGGCAGGAAGATACTGGTCTGCAAACATCGCAATTCGGCCTGGGCTTCACGGTGGACCCGGATTTTCCGCTCTATCTGGAAGGGTTCTTGGGTTATTCGCGCTACGATCCGCGTTTCATTTTTTCCCAAGGGGAAAAGCAATCCCCGCTGCCGACGCGCTGGAACAATGTCTCGGGTACCGTTGGCGTTGGCTGGGATTTTCCGATCATCGAAGGCTTGGTGTTTCGGCCTATTTTGAATGCAGCACTTGGGCATGTGGAAACCGATGCCTCCCTGGTTGGGCGGCTTCTGGAAGTGAAATTTGATCGCGAAATAGCCTTTCTCCGGCGTGGGCAGATGAACGCCTATGGGCTGGGCGGGTCCCTGATGCTTGATCTGAACATCCCGCGCCCTGGCTACGAAGTTGATCTGGAATTGCGCTACACTGATATTCGGCTTTCAACCTATGGCGATACATCCTCCCTCGTACGTGGCGAGTCGGAGGCGAAAACCTTCAATCTCTGGGGCCGCGTGCGTTGGCCGATGGATGCGGAGATGTTTGGTCGGCCGCTTCGTTGGGTCGTGGATCTTTCCCATTCGCGTTTCATGGGCGATCAGGTGGCGATTGGCTTTGACCATTTGACCAAGGTGGGCGGCGGGATTGAGATGAATGTCGGGCGCTATGAATTGGGCGTTTGGGATTTCAACATGCAAAGTATCCGGATCGTGGCGCGGTATCTGTTCGGTCAGAATGTCTCCGGCGCCTCGGTGGGGCTTGCCATTGCTTTCTAATCCTTGCGCCGGCGCGGCCCGCCGCCCACCTTCAACCCATGCATGAAACGCTCATCATCCGCCCAGACCCCGCCGATCCGCGCCTCACGCGCCGCGTTTCCGGGCGAGACCATACGGGGGCGGTGATCGAGGCCAGCGTCACGGTGGAACGCCCCCTCACGCTGTTTCTGAATGGTCAAGAAATCGTGACCATGATGACCATCGGCGACAGGCCGGAAGATTTGGCGCTGGGGTATTTGCTCAATCAAGGCATGCTGCTCGCCGATGATGACGTGATTGGCGTTGATTATGATGATGATCTGGCTGTGGTCATTGTGCGCACCGCGCGGCGGACGGATTATGAGGAGAAGCTGCGGAAGAAAACCCTCACATCAGGTTGCGCTCAGGGCACGGCCTTTGGCGATTTGATGGAAGGTTTCGCGGAAGCGAAATTGCCGCGCGCTGAATTGCGCACTTCCTGGCTTTATCGCCTACTGCATCGGATCAACGCGCTGCCGACACTTTATCTGGAAGCCGGCGCCATTCATGGCTGCGCGCTGTGTCGGCAGGATGAACCACTGGTCTATATGGAAGATGTCGGGCGGCATAATGCGGTGGACAAAATCGCGGGCTGGATGTTCCGCAACAAGGAAGCGCCTGGCGACAAAATTTTCTACACCACGGGGCGGCTGACATCTGAGATGGTGATCAAAACCGTGCGCATGGGTATTCCCATTCTGGTATCGCGTTCCGGCTTCACCGCTTGGGGTGTGGAATTGGCGCGCGAAGCCGGCGTGATGTTGATTGGGCGCTGCAAAGGCAAGCGCTTTGTTGCGCTTTCGGGTGAAGACCGCATCATTTTTGATGCTGATCTGCGCTATGTTGAAGAAGAAAGTGCGAAGCATTGGCGGAAGAACAGCGCTGAAGCGGCGGCGAATGATGGCAGCTGAAACGCTGGGGCTTGTGCTGGCGGGCGGGCTCGCGCGGCGCATGGGGGGCGGGGATAAGCCGCTGCGGCTATTGGGCGGGCGGCCTTTGCTGGATCATGTGCTGGCACGCATCACGCCCCAGGTTGCAGCGGTGGTGCTGAACGCCAATGGCGATCCCGCGCGCTTCGCAGCTTTTGGGCTGCCCGTGGTGGCGGACCCGCTGCCCGATCACCCTGGGCCGCTCGTGGGCATTCTCGCCGGGCTTGAATGGGCGGCAGAGCATCGGCCGGATTTGGCCTGGGTTGCCTCGGTCCCCGGGGATTGCCCGTTTATTCCAGCGGATTTTGTGGCCCGCCTGCATGCGGCGCGGGAAGCGGCTGGCGTGCCTATGGCGGCGGCATCTTCGGGCGGGCAGAGCCATCCCCCCGCAGCCCTTTGGCCTGTGGCTTTGCGCGGCGAATTGCGCGCCGCACTTTTGGCCGGGGAGCGCAAAATAGACCGTTGGACGGCGCGTTTCGGCTGTGCAGAAACAGCCTGGCAAGCCACCCCTTACGATCCCTTCTTCAACGCCAATGCGCCAGAGGATTTGGCGGAGGCAGAGGAAATCTTGCAAATCAGCCACACCCAAGCCATACATGGTTAAAGGCTAAGTTCCGGGGAGATCACCATGAACGGCATCATCAGCGGCGTTTGCATTGCCATTGTCATCGCGATTGGCGCGGCGTTTTATTTGGACCGCAACGTCCAACAATCCGCGGATGTCGCCTTCTCCACCACTGGCGTTCGGCTGTGATGATCCGGCGGGGGGCTATCATCGCGCTTTTGGCGCTCGCTGCCTGCGCCGAAACCCCAGCCCCGGCGCCGAGCACAGCCGCCCCACGCGCCACTTCAAGCCTGGCGCCGACACCTTCCAACCTGCCCACTACCGGCCAGGCGGGCACAGAACGCGCCATGTCCACGCTGCAGCAGCAACTGGACCAGGACCGCGCGAATGATCGGCTTGAGGCGCTGGACCCCGAAGCGCCGCGCGGCGATATGTCGCCGTCGCGCACCCCTTACGAAATCGGTGCGAATACACGCCTGCCGACGCGGCGGTAAAGACGCTTCCGTTCAACGCGGCGTAGCACATTGCCCAGGACGCCAAGCGCTTCCGCTTGGCGTGATGATACTTCAGAGCAGCGTCAAATCGCCTTTGCCGCGCGTAGTGCAGCGATTTCTTCAACCGAGAAACCGAATTCGCCCAGAACCTGATCAGTATGCTCACCGCGTTCCGGGGTTGGGGTGCGCGCGCAGGCAACGCCGGCAATCTGCATCGGCGCCCGCACCAAACTGATTTCGCCAAGGGCGGGATGGGCTACCGGCATCGCCATGCCCAAATGCTTCACCTGCGTATCGGCGAAAACCTGATCCATGGTGTAGACCGGGCCGCTCGGCACGCCGGCCTTGTTCAGCCCTTCCACCCA
>CAMCHA010000332.1 GCA_945874515.1 Asaia bogorensis | reverse complement strand
GCTTTTGCGCTGGCGGGTGCCGCGGCGCTGCGCCGTGTGCTTGGCGACAGGCTGCGCGCCGCTTCACTGACCGCAAGCGCCATTGCAGCCGGGGATCTTTCCCGCCGTGTGCCGCTTTCAGCGCAGCGCGATGAATTCGACCAATTGGGTGCCAGCATGAATGCCATGCTGGATCGCATTGATCAGTTGATGGTGGGCATCAAGGGCGTTTCGGATTCCATCGCGCATGATTTGCGCACGCCCATCGCACGCGCCCGCATGCGGCTTGAAAACGCGCTGCTCACTGCTCCGGATGAAGAAAGCCTGCGCGCGGCGATGGAGACCACCGTTGCCGACCTTGATGGCATCAGCCGCGTCTTTCAGGCTTTGCTCCGCATCGCGGAGGCTGAGGCCGGGGCGCGCCGCGCGGCTTTCGCGCGCTTCGATCTGGCGGCGGTGCTGACCGATGCGGCGGAAGTCTATGGCGCGCTTGCAGAAGAACGCGGGCAGCTCCTGGAAACTTCCTGGCCGGAAAAGCTGGAGATGGTGGGGGATCGCGACATGCTTTTGCAGGCCGTCGCCAATCTTCTGGACAATGCCGTGAAATTCACCCCTGAAGGCGGCACCATTCGTCTGACCGCCGGTGCGCCGGCGCGCGGCAAGCGCGAGATCAGCGTAAGCGATGAAGGTCCAGGCTTGGCACCCATGGACCGCTCCAGGGCGGGAGAGCGTTTCTTCCGTGCCGATCCATCCCGCGCGCTGCCGGGTTCGGGGCTTGGGCTTTCCTTGGTCAAGGCAGTCGCGGCGCTCCATGGCGGGGAATTGCAGCTAGGGGATGCAAAGCCCGGCGCGGATAGGCCAGGGCTGGAGGCGCGGCTGATGCTCAGTTCCCGCGCATGACGCGGGCTTCATGAGGCTGAAACGCCGCGGCAGGGCGGGGCCGTTTATGAACGAGGCATGCCCTGGGTCTTTGCCCTTTTGTTGTTCGCTTCAACCTACGCCCTGGCGCAGCAGTCGGCGCCGCGCCTTATTTCCGATTCTCCCGAATATTGCGCCAAACTTTCGGGTCGCTTTGATGCGCTTGGCGCGGAAGCGCCCGCGCATTTGCGCTTGCTTGCCAATGAGGGTCGGCAACTCTGCGCCGAAGGGCAGACCCGCAGTGGCATCGCCAAGCTGCGCCGCGCCTTGAAGGAAGCGCAGCGCGGGGAATGATTCCCCGGGCACATCCAATCGCCCCATGGACGCCGCCGCGCGGGGATGGTTCCTTGCGCTGATGGATTTGCCGCTTTCCCCCCGCATCCGCGCCACTGGCGCCCCGCCCATTCCGGCCGTGCGCGGCTGGGCCGCCCGCTACCAGGGGGGCGCTGGGCCGGTGCTTGATCTGACCCAGGCGGTGCCGGGCTATCCGCCGCATCCTGAATTGCTCGCGCGGCTCGCTGCCGCGGCGGGGGATGCCAAATCCGCCGGCTATGGCCCGATTGAAGGCGAAGGCGCTTTGCGAGAGGCCTTGGCCGCCGATATGGCGCGCGCCTATGGCGGGCGGATCGGCGCTGCCGATATCGCCATCACCGCCGGCGGCAATCTGGCTTTCACGCTTGCCATGATGACACTCGCCGGCAGCGGTGATGCGGTGATGCTGCCCGCGCCTTGGTATTTCAACCACCGCATGGCCCTGGAAGCGCTTGGCATTCCTTGCCGCGTTTTGCCCTGCCGGGCAGAGGATGGCTTCCTGCCTGACCCGGCACTGGCGGCGACGCTGATGCAAGGTGTGCGCGCCGTGGTTTTGGTGACGCCGAATAACCCGACCGGCGCCACTTATTCACCCGACCTCATCGCCAAATTCGCGAAGCTTTGCCGCGATCATGGGGCCTGGTTGGTGCTGGATGAAACCTATCGGGACTTCCTCCCGGAAGCCGCCGGCGCGCCGCATGGGCTGTTTCAGGATGCAGCGTCGCGCGACCATTTTGTGCATCTCTATTCATTCTCGAAAGCCTATTGCGTGCCCGGCCATCGCGTGGGTGCCATTGCGGCGGGGCCAGGCTTTCAGCGCGAATTGGCGAAAGCGATTGATACGGTGCAGATCTGCCCACCGCGCGCGCCGCAGATCGCGCTGTCCTGGGGCGTGGAAGCTTTGCGCGATTGGCGCGTGGGTAATCGCGCCATCATGGCGGAACGCGCGGCTTGCTTCCGTGCTGCCATGGCACCGTTGAATGCCTGGCGCATTGATGCGCTCGGCACTTATTTCGCGTATTTGCGACTGCCTGATGGCGCCGGAGATTCTGAAGCAACTGCCGAAACACTTGCCGTGGAACGCGGCTTGCTCGGACTGCCCGGCAGCTTCTTCGGCCCCGGCCAGGAACGCCATTTGCGCCTGGCCTTCGCCAATGCCGAAGAAGCGGTGATTGCCGCTGTGCCGGGAAGGCTTGCGTGACGTTTCAGGCTACGCGGAGCGGTTGAGTATTCCGCACACTCAGCAGCGTAAAAATGCCGCCTGGCTGGCAGGCCTCAATTGCTTCCACGGTCACTTCTTCCGGGTTCAGCAAATCGCGTAGCGCGAAATCCGGGTGCCAGCCCAGCCGGCGTGACAGCGGCGCCATGGCGCGTTCAATCCACCAGCGCGGACCGCCTTCCGCCGCAAAGTGATTGACGAACAGCATATGCCCACCCGGGCGCACCACGCGCGACATTTCCGCGTAGAGCTTGCGCGCATCGGGCACGACACTCGCGGTGAACATGGCAACGGCAATGTCGAAGGACGCGTCTTCGAAGGCCATTTCTTCCGCGTTCATTTCAACCAGGCCGCGCACATGCGAAAGCTTGTCTTCCGCCACACGTTCATCGGCCTTGGCCAACATCTCACGCGACAGATCAATGCCCACAACCTGCAGATCGCGCCGATACAGCGGCAGGGCCAGGCCAGTGCCAACCCCCACTTCCAAAACGCGCGGCCCGGCAAGGCGGTTGACGGTTTCCACCGCGCGGCGACGCCCAAAAGCGGAAACGCCGCCAAAGACCAGATCATAAACCCCCGCCCAACGGCGGTAGGCTTCGCGCACGCTGTCAGCGTCCAACGCTTCACGCGCGTGGCCGCGTTCTTCGGCGCCCTTGGCCAGACCGATATTTCCCATTGGTGTAGTGATTCCCTGAGCCGCCAGTTAAGAGCGGGATGAACACCCGAAATAAGGTCTCGTCAATCTTTTTGCTAGGTTTGGACGAAAGCGATTCTAATTGACATCAAATATGTCAATATTTCTGGCCTCTGCCCGAAACCGCCACCACCAGGCCACTCACCGCAATCACGCCAATGCCCAGCAGGGTAACGGCATCTGGCGCATCGCCAAAGACCAGCACCCCGGCCACCACCGCCCAGATCATTTGCGTGTAGGAAAGCGGCGCCAGCAGGCTGGCGGGCGCGCGGGCGAAGGCCAGCACCAGAAGCCCATGGGATGCACCGCCAAGCAGCCCAAGCAGCACCAAAGCCACCCAATCAAGCGCACTCGGCCAGACCCAAACAAAGGGTAGCGAGGCCGATGTCAGAAGCGTCGCCGCAAAAGATGTGTGTAGGATGGTCGTTCGGGTATTGTCCAAACTGGCAAGTCTACGGGTCAGGATCTGGTAGACGGCGAAAAGCGCTGCGGCCCCCAGCGGCAAGGCCATGGCCCAATGCGTGGGTTCTCCGGCAAACAGAAAGGGCGGGCGGAGCAGGATCACTACGCCAGCAAAGCCAAGCCCCATGCCAAACCAGCGCCAGGGGCTGATTTTTTC
>CAMCHA010000331.1 GCA_945874515.1 Asaia bogorensis | reverse complement strand
GTCAGGCTGTCCTGCAGCAGCCGCTGGTCTTCGGAAAGATCGAAATCCATGTTTCAGAGTCCCAAAAAGGCTTTGGCCATGATGTTTTTCTGGATCTCGGTGGAACCACCATAGATCGTCTGCTTGCGCCAATTGAAATAGGTTGGCTGCGCGAGCGTTGCCCATTCCGGCGCCAATTCCGGTTCATTCCAGCGATCGCCATCAGGATCAGCGCCGACCATGCCGTAAGGCCCGGCGGCCATGACATAAAGATCGCTGATGGATTGCTGGATTTCCGTGCCACGAATTTTTAGCACCGAAGATGCCGGGTTGGGCTTGCGTTCACTGAGTTGCCTGTTTTCATCGGCAAGCACGCGCATGGTGGTCATCTCCAGCGCCTTCAACTGCACTTCGACTTCAACCAGACGCTCACGGAAGCGCGAATCCTCGATCATCGGGCGCTCACCACCCGGCGCATTCTGCGCAATCAGCTTCAGGCGACGAATGCGATCCTTGGAAGCACCAACCCGCGCCTGGCCTGTGCGTTCATTAGACAGCAGGAATTTCGCGCAATCCCAACCGCGATGTTCGGTGCCAACCAGATTGGCCACCGGCACTTTCACATCATCAAAGAACACCTCATTCACCTCATGCGCGCCATCAATGGTGATGATGGGGCGCACGGTGATGCCAGGCGTATTCATCTCCACCACAAGGAAGGAAATGCCTTCCTGCTGCTTGGTCGCTTCCGGGTTGGTGCGCACCAGCAGGAAGATCCAATCGGCATATTGAGCGAGAGTCGTCCAGGTTTTCTGCCCATTGACGATATAGTGATCACCCTCACGCACCGCGCGCGTTTTCAGCGAGGCAAGGTCAGACCCTGCGCCCGGTTCCGAAAAGCCCTGGCAGAACCAGAGATCAAGATTGGCAAGCTTCGGCAGGAAGAACTTCTTCTGTTCTTCCGTACCGAAAGCGATCAGCACCGGGCCCAACATATTGCAGTTGAAGCCGAGTGGAATCGGCGCCGGCGTCCCCTGCAATTCTTCCAGTAGGATGAAGCGCTTGATGGCGGACCAATCGCTCTGCCCGCCCCATTCCGCCGGCCAATGCGGCACGCACCAGCCCTTGGCATTCAGCTTCTTCTGCCAATCCAGCTGCATTTCCTTGGTGGGTGTGCGCCCCGCCGCCAAACGCTCCCGCGTATCGGCTGGCAGATTGGCGTCAATCCAATCGCGTACTTCCTGGCGGAAGGCGCGTTCCTCATCCGTGAAACGTAGATCCATCGCTGTTTCCCCTTATTCCTGTCTGCCGCTTGGCGGCATCAAACCTTGGATTTGCCCATGGCCGCGAAGCTTCCGCCCTCATCGGCCAGTTTTTCGATCAGCGCCGCGGGGCGCAGATTCTTGTCACCCGTTGCTTCGGCGTATTGGTTCAGCTTATCCCGCACAGCCTTGAGGCCCTGCGTATCCGCCCAGAACATCGGCCCGCCGCGCCAGGCTGGCCAGCCGAAGCCACTGGTGAAGATCACATCAATATCAATCGGGCGGGATGAAATGCCTTCTTCCAGGATGCGCGCGCCTTCATTCACCATAGGCAACAGCAGTCGTTCCAAAATTTCATCGGCTTCAATCTTGCGCCGACGCACCTGCATTTTTTCCGCGACATCCAGGATGATGCTTTCCACTTCCGGGTCCGGCAAGCGGTTGCGCTTTTCATCATACATGTACCAGCCCTTGCTGGTTTTCTGCCCGAAGCGCCCGGCGGCCACCACGGCATCGGCGATGGGTGCCACAGTGCCACGCGCCTTCCGCACCGCCGCCCCAATATCCAACCCAGCAAGGTCACCGGTGGCGAGCGGCCCCATGGCCATGCCGTAGCCTTCCATCACGCGGTCAATATCCTGCGGCAGGCAGCCTTCCAGCAGCAGCTTTTCCACCTGCGGCGTGCGCTTGCCGGTCATGCGATTGCCGACAAAGCCATCGCAATTGCCCACCAACACCGGCAGCTTGCCGATCTTCTTGCCGAATTCGGTTGCGGTCGCGATAGCAACCGCATTGGTCTTCGACCCGCGCACATTTTCCAGCAGGCGCATGACATTGGCCGGGCTGAAGAAATGCATGCCCATCACCCATTCGGGCCGTGATGTCGCATTGGCAATCTGGTCAATATCAAGCGTGGAGGTATTGGACGCGAGCACAATCCCAGGCCGCGCCGCCTTATCCAGCCGCGCGAAGACCTGCTTCTTCACATCCATATTCTCGAACACCGCTTCGATCACCAGATCGGCTTCGCCCACGGCTTTTTCGAAATCAGTCGAACCGCTCAGCAGCGCGCGGCGCTTTTCGTATTCAGCTTGGGACAAGCGGCCAGAAGCCACCGTGCGTTGCCAATTCGCCTCACAACGTTGCAGGCCCTTGGCCAGGGCGTCATCCGTCATCTCCACAATGGTCACAGGCACGCCGAAATTCGCGGCACTCATGGCAATGCCACCGCCCATGGTGCCGCCGCCGATCACGACAAGCTTGCCGACAGGCAGCACTTTCGTATCAGCCGGCAGGCCCGGCACACGCTGCGCTTCGCGTTCACCGAAGAAAATATGGCGAAGCGCCTTGGATTGTTCGCCCGCCACCAGACTTGCGAATAAATCGCGTTCCTTTTGCAAGCCTTCTTCGAAAGGTAGCGTAAAGGAAGCGCGCACAGCCTCCACACAGCCCTTCGGGCTTTCCTGCCCACGCGCGCGCTTCAGCAAAGCACCCGCCGCGGCATCAAACGCCGCCATATCCTGGCCCGCGATCTTGTCCGTGCGATTGCGCGCCAAAGTGAAAGTCTTGCCGAGATTGGCCCGCGCAAAGGCAATGGCGCCGGCTTCCAGATCACCATCAATCACGGCATCGATGAAGCCAAGCTTATGCGCCTCGCTCGCCTTAATCGGGTCGCCGGAGACAATGATTTTCAGCGCCGCTTCCGGGCCGATCAGGCGCGGCAGACGCTGCGTGCCACCCGCCCCCGGCACGAAACCGCGCTTGACTTCCGGCAGGCCTAGATTCGCATCCGGAGCCGCCACGCGCGCATGGCAGGCAAGCGCCACTTCAAGCCCACCACCGAGGGCAGAGCCATGAATGGCGGCAACTGTCAGGCCCGGGAAGCTTTCAAATTCTTCAAAAACTTCAGTCAGCGATGGCGGCACGCGCGGCTTGCCGAATTCGGTCATCTCGGCCCCGGCGCAGAACATGCGCCCCGTGCCGATAATGACCACCGCCTTGGCGCCGGCGGCGCGCGCGGCCTTCATGCCATCGAAAAGCCCGGCGCGGATTTCGGTGCGCAGCGTATTTACGGGGGGGTTGGCCAGGCGCAGCACATGCACCTCCCCCATCGCCACATGCTGCACGAAGTGATTCTCGGCCAAAGCGCCTCTCCCTCATCCAAACGGGGCCTCAAGCACCCCTTTGGGGGTAGTCTCCGGCACTCTGCGCCCGAGGGCAAGCACCCGGTTGCGGGAAAGCGCGCGCCATGCTGCGCTGGCCGGGAACAGGCTAACAGGAGGAAGCGCATGTCCCTATTTGATCTGACCGGCAAGGTGGCCGTGGTTACCGGCGGCAGCCGCGGCATTGGCCGGGCGATTTGCGAAAGAATGGCCGAACAGGGGGCGAAAGTTGTCGTCTCCTCCCGCAAAATTGATGCCTGCCAGGAAGTGGTGGACGCCATCAAGGCCAAGGGCGGGCAGGCCATGGCCATTGCCTGCAATATCGGGCGCAAGAATGAATGTCAGGCGCT
>CAMCHA010000330.1 GCA_945874515.1 Asaia bogorensis | reverse complement strand
AAGCCCATTACATCGTCCTGCTGCGGCATGGCCGGCGCGTTTGGCTATCAGGCAGAAAGCCAGGAAGCATCCAAGGCGATGGCGGAACTTTCCCTACTGCCCGCGGTGCGCGCGGCGGGGGCAGACGATTTCATCATCGCCGATGGCACTTCCTGCCGACATCAAATCGGTGATTTGTGCGGACGAGAGGCGATCCATTCCGTGCGGCTGCTGGACCGCGCCCTGTCATGAACAACGCTGAAGCCATTCTCGCCTTCTGGTATGCGGAAGGGCGCGACATCTATCGCCCAATCTGGTTCCAGAAGAACGACGCCTTCGATGCCGAAATCCGCGAGCGTTTCGGCGCGCTGATCCGCCCAGCACGTGAAGGCGGTTTCGATGCCTGGGCTGAAACGCCCGAAGGCGCTTTGGCGCTACTGATCCTGCTGGATCAATTCCCGCGTAATGTCTTGCGTGGCAGCGCCGAAGCCTTCGCGAGTGATGCGCATGCCCGCGCCATTGCGCGCAAGGTGGTACTGGAAAAGCGCTTCGACCTGAAGCTTGGTCCTTACGAAAAGCCTTTTTTCTATCTGCCCTTCGAACATAGTGAGGCGCCGGCGGATCAGGACTTATCTGTCGCGCTATTCGAAGGCTTGCGTGATATCCCACACCATGCACGGGAAAAAGGCGCGATTGACTATGCCTGGCGGCATCATGTGGTGATCCAGGGTTTCGGGCGCTTTCCGCATCGCAATGCAGCACTTGGTCGGGTTTCAACGCAGGCGGAACAAGCCTGGCTTGATGCGGGCGGTGGCTTCTAGTGGCACTGCCTGTTGCCATTATCGGCGCTGGTCTGGCCGGCATTTCTGCCGCACGCGCATTGATTGCGCGGGGCCATGCCGTCGCGATTTTCGATAAGGGCCGCGGCCCGGGCGGGCGCTTGGCAACACGGCGCATTGAAGCTGAAGGACGCAAGCTTCAATTCGATCATGGCGCGCAATATCTGCGCGCGGAGGGCGCGGGCTTCGCCGCTGCTTTGGCTGAAGCTGGAACCGCGCCCTGGCCGGATGCCGCGCGTCGTGTTGGTGTGCCTTCCATGTCGGCCGTGCCGCGTGCCTTGCTGGGTGCCATCCCCTGCGTAGCTTTGCGCCATGTCGGGCAGATTGCGGGCAGCCCCGGCGCCTGGATGCTGCGCCATTGGGATGCGCGGCTGGTGCGCCCGGGCAAGCCTTTGCCTGATGTCCTACCCGAAGAAGCGGGGCCTTTTGCCGCGGTGCTGCTGACCATGCCAGCCACGCAGGTGCGCGAGGTTTTGGGACGTACCGCGCCATGGATGCATGAAGCACTTGCCGCCATTCGCTACGCGCCATGCTGGACCGTGATGGCTTCCTTCAACGCACCGCTGCCTTTGCCGGACACGCTGCGCCCCGAAGCGCATGCCATCGGCTGGGCGGCGCGTGATTCTGCCAAGCCAGGGCGCGATGCGCACCAAGAAAATTGGGTGATCCAGGCTGGCCCCGCCTGGACCCGCGCGCATCTGGAATTGCCTGCGGACGCCATCGCGCAACCTTTGCTGGCGGCGCTGGCGGGCTTCAGCGCCGCGCCCTTGCCCGCACCCTTCATGGCGGTGGCACATCGCTGGCGTTATTCGCTGCTGGAATCACCCTTGGGTGAGCCATGTCTTTGGGACGCAACAGCACGCATTGGCTATGCCAGTGATGGCTGCATCGGCGGCCGCGCAGAAGCCGCCTGGGATAGTGGCGCGGCGCTGGCCACCCGGGTGCTTGCATGAAGCCCTCTCGGCCCGCCTTCGCTGATGATCTTTCGGCAAGCCTGCAAGAAGCCTTTCGGCTGCTGGCCAATGCCGTGCCGGATCGGCGCAGTCCATTTCATACGCCTACGGTTGCGAGCCTGGACGATACGGGTGCGCCGAGCCTTCGCACAATTGTGCTGCGCGGCTTTGATGCCGAAGCGCGCAGCCTGCGCTTTCATACCGATCGGCGCAGTGACAAGGCGCGTGGCATCTCACGTGATCCGCGCGTGATGATGCATTTTTATGATGCGGCGCTGCACGTGCAAATGCGCGTCGCGGGTCGCGCCATACTGCATTTGGATGATGCGGAGGCGGATGCCGCCTGGGCGGCAAGCCAACGCAGCAGCCGCATGTGTTACGCCGCCCCCGATGCCTCCGGCGCGATTGTAGCCAGCCCACCTACCGCGCCGAAGGATAGCGACATTGGCCGGCCGTATTTCGCGGCGGTTGTGATTGGTTTTCACCGTCTGGAATGGCTTTGGTTGGCCGCCGCCGGGCATCAACGCGCGCGCTTCATTTGGGATGAAGCGGGCAATCTTACTGCCGATTGGATCGCGCCATGAATATCGAAGCCATCACCGACGCCATGCTGCGCATTGCCGCCGAACGTGGCCCGGAAAAAAGCCTGTGCCCAACCGATGTGGCGCGCGCTGTCTCCGCCGAAGACTGGCGCCCCTTGCTTGGCGCGGTGCGCAAGGTCGCGGCTGATCTGGCGCGCCAGGGCAAGATTGAAATCCTCCGCAAAGGCAAACCCATCAACCCCGACGATATGCGCGGTATCATTCGCTTGAGGGCCACATCATGATCTCCAGCCTGTTTTCGCGTGGTACCGAAGGCGTTCCAGCACCGGCGCCCCTTGATTTCACAACACTGCAATTGCCGGCATCCCCCAATACCTGCCTGCTGACGCCAAGTGTCGCGCCTGGTCAGGGGCATTTGCAGCGAGACCCGCTGCCAGCCTCACCGGAAGCGGTGATGGCGGCGTTAGATCGCGTTGCTGCTAGGATGCCGCGCAGCTTTCCACTGGCGCGCTTTCCGGCACGTAACCAGGCGCAATGGGTGGTGCGCAGTGCGCTGATGAATTACCCCGATATCGTGGTGGCAGAAGCGGCACCAGTGGCTGGCGGCACCGGGCTTTGGCTGTATTCGCGCAGCCTGATTGGCTGGTCGGATATGGGCGTCAATCGCGCCCGTGTCATGGCTTGGCTTGAAGCGCTGGAAGTAGCGCTGCGCGCAGGTTAGGCGGAACGCCATGCGCTGGATTGTCACCTTCATTGCCGAAGCCTGGGCGCTGATCGCCCCCTTTTGGCGGAGCGAGGAACGCTGGCGCGCACGCCTGCTGCTGGGGGTGGTTATCCTGCTCAATCTTTCGCTGGTGGGCATGACGGTGTTGCTGACTTATTGGCAGCGCGCCTTCTACAATACGCTTGAGAGCAAGGATTGGGACGGCTTCATCGCGCTGCTTTTTAGCTGGCATCGTACGGAAGCTGAGGGGCTTCTGCCGGGCTTTGTACTGGTGGCTGCGCTTTACATCCTGATTGCGGTTTATCAGCTTTATCTGCGCCAAGCCCTGCAAATGCGTTGGCGTCGCTGGCTGACTGATGTTTATCTGGCGCAATGGCTTTCTGATCGCGCCTATTACCGCATGGCCTTGACCGATCCCTATATGGATAATCCTGACCAGCGCATCGCTGATGACGGGCGGCTTTTTGTGGAAGACACGCTGTCGCTTGGCATTGGCTTGCTCAATTCCATTGTCACGCTGGGGTCTTTCATTCTGGTACTTTGGTCGCTGTCAGGGCCGGTCACGGTGCTTGGCGTCGAAATTCCGGGCTATATGGTTTGGGTGGCGCTGATCTATGCGCTGCTGGGTACTTGGCTTGCGCATTTGATCGGGCGTCCGCTGATTGCACTCAATTTCTCGCAGCAAAAGCTGGAAGCGGATTTTCGTTATGCGCTGGTGC
>CAMCHA010000329.1 GCA_945874515.1 Asaia bogorensis | reverse complement strand
GCCGAAACTAGCCGCGCAACAGGGCATCGCGACACCGGCCCTGACTGCTTTGGGTCGGCTGATCAAGGATATTGAAGAAGGCCGCCGGGAACAGTCACCGGAAAGTTTCAACGCCCTACTGGATGCCATTGCTTGACTGACGCTGTCCTAGAAAAGCTGCTCGCTGAACGGGCGCAATTCATTGCGCGGCTTGCGGAACTTGTCGCCTGTCCCTCAGTTTCAACCGATCCGGCCTATGCGGATGGCATGGCGGCGGCGCGGCGCTGGCTTATTTCGCGCCTGACCGCGCTAGGCTTTCAGGATGCGCAAGAAATTGCCGCGGGCGGGCATCCGGCTGTCACTGCGCGCTGGCATGGCGCGGGGCCAGATGCGCCGGTTTTGCTGGTGTACGGCCATTATGATGTGCAGCCGCCTGATCCCGTGGATGGCTGGGCCTCTCCGCCTTTTCAGCTTACGGCCCGTGATGGTCGGCTTTATGCGCGTGGGGTTTCGGATGATAAGGGGCCGTTCCTTTTGGCGGTTGAAACGCTCGGCGCCTTTCTGGCCGTTGAAGGCAGGCTGCCCATCAACGTGACGCTGCTATTGGAAGGTGAGGAGGAATGCGGTTCAGCGACGCTCGGCGCCCTGCTGTCCCGCCATGGGGCTTTGCTTGCCGCTGATGCGGTGCTTTCCGCCGATGGCGCGCGCTGGCGGGCGGATTTGCCGACAATGACGGTGGGCACGCGCGGCAATACCGGCATGGAAATCACGCTGCGTAGTGCGGCCAAGGATCTGCATTCCGGCCGTTATGGCGGTGTAGCGCCCAATGCGCTGCATGCCATGGCAAGCCTGATCGCAACCTTGCATGATGCGGATGGGCAGGTTGCGGTGGAAGGCTTTTGGTCCGGCGCCAGCTCAGCTTCGCCCGAACAACGCGTGGAATTGGCGCGTATTCCCTTCAATGTGGCGCAGCACGACAATTCCATCGGGATCGCGCCGAGCCATCTTGCGCCGGCGGAGTTCCTGGAACGGCTTTGGCTGCGCCCGACGCTTGATGTGAATGGCATGTGGGGCGGCTATACCGGTGCGGGCGGCAAGACCGTCATTCCTGCCCTTGCCCATGCGAAACTTTCCATGCGCCTTGTGCCCGGCCAAGACCCGGCGCTTGCGCGTGAAGCCGTGGCCCAACATCTGCGCACCCATTGCCCCAAGGGCGCTGAGCTTTCCATCAACAATACGCGCGATGGCACTTATGCCTATTCGCTGCCGGCGTCGCATCCTTTGTTGCGGGCGGCAGAGGCCGCGCTGGAACGCACAACTGGCCGAAAGCCGCTGCGCGTTCGCATGGGGGCCACGCTGCCGCTTGCTGATATTGCGCGCAATGTCGCAGGGATTGATACTGCCATGTTTTCCTTCGCGACCGCCGATGAGGATTTTCATGCCCCCAACGAAAACTGGCGCGAATCCTCCATCGCCGAGGGCTTTGCCGCCTGGGTTGCGCTGCTTCGTGAATTGAATGGTGTGACGCGCGCCGCTTTTTCCCCTGCCAGCTGAGGAACCCTCCCTTGGATATCCGCTTTGACAATGTCACCGTCGCTGTCACGGGTGCCGGGCATGGTTTTGGCCAGGCCATTGCGCGCGCCTTTGCAGCCCTTGGTGCGCGGGTCTTCGCTTGCGATGTTTCAGCCGCTGAATTGACTGAGACGGCCAAGGCGCCAGGCACCATCACTACCGATGCCTTTGATCTGACTGCGAAGGGCGCAGCCGCCGGCTGGATCAAGCGCATTGAAGATGCCACTGGCGGTCCCATCGAAATCCTGATTTCCAATGCCGGCGGTGTGCGCGGCCAAGTGATGCGCCCAATCGAGGAAATAAGCGATGAGGATTGGCACGCCATCATCGACATCAATCTGCATGCTGCCTTTGCGCTGGCGCGCGCCTCCGCGCCCGGCATGAAGAAAGCCAAGAAGGGGCGCATCGTGACCATCAGTTCCGGCGCGGGCTTGAAGGCAAGCCTGACCGGCATTCAGGCTTATGGCTCTGGCAAGCATGGCCTGGTTGGGCTGACGCGGCAGCTTGCACGCGAATTCGGGCCTTACGGCATTACGGTGAATTCTGTGGCGCCGGGCTTCGTGCTTTCCAACCCATCAAGCATCAAGCAATTTGAAAGCTACGGTGATGAAGGTCAGAAGGCGATGATCGGTCGGCTAGCTATGCGCCGTCTTGGGTCGGTTGAGGATATCGCCAATGCCGTGCTGTTTTTTGCCAGCCCCTATGCTGGCTGGGTGACCGGACAGGTGCTGCCGGTTGATGGCGGCAATGCGTGATATCCGTTGTTTGGTCGGTCAAGGTCCCTGCAGTCCAGCCTGCGGGCTTAGGCGATAGGATAAAGGGCCAGATGGAGTTGAAGCCACTTGCATCAAGCCCCAAAGGTGCAAACCTGGAGGGCCTAGGTTTGCACCTAAGTGATTGAATTCAGCGGGCTATGGTGCAAACTACAACCCATATTTTCGGCCTGGCGCTAGCGATGTCGCACGCGTTTGCTCCCCGCATACGATATGGTCAGGAAGAAACCATGGCTTCGACTTCATGTTGATCGCTGCTGAAGCGACTTTTTTAATTGCCAAGAATCTACAACACGTGGATCTCATACCGCAATCGGCTTTCGTGTAACAAAGCGCCAAATGCTGGCGCCGCATTGGTGCGATGCAATCCTGTATTGACAGCGCCGCCATCGGGTGATGCCGTCGTCCATTACACAACGACAGCAGGTCACGGTGCAGGACACGGCGCTTCGCGAAGGCTAGACGAAGAGACCTCCGAAACCTCAGGGTTCAGCCTTATTTTTCCTTTCTCAGCCCCCACCGCCCCACCATTCCACTCCCCAACCACGCTGCGCCGCAGCATAGTTAAAACCATTTCAGATCAACGCGTTAAACCTTGTTGGAAAAATCGGCCTACCCTCGAGCTTTGGAGAGAATTCGCGGATTCGGAGAAAAAACGCCGGAATGTTCCGCTTGAGCACCCTCAAGGCTGGCAGAAAAAGCTTTGTTTTCAAGGGGGTTTAGGTGGTCGCCTAGGGCGCTAACCCGGTTCGGCTAGGTGGCGACTGGAGCAGCAGTGGCGACCAAAAAGGCGAAACTCTCTGGGGGCAGGGGCCCTCGGACGCAAGTTTGACCCAGGCTTTAACCATCATACCGAGGCAACCTCAGTTGACCACAAATACCCATGGAAATCTGGCGCAGCATGGGTTATGCATATTACGTAGTTTGCGGAGATCTTCCCATGTCCGAGCCCATGCTCAAAGTCGGCGCTGCAGAAGCCCAGCGAAATTTCGGCCTCTACCAGGACAAGGCCTTGGTCCAACCTGTCGCTATCACTCGCAATGGCCGGCCACGGACGGTCATGATCTCCATCGAGGAATATGAGCGCCTAAAGCGGCGGGACCGCCAGGTAATGCGGAGTGAAGACATGCCGCAGGACCTCGCCGACGCTATCCTTCACGCTGAACCGTCAGAGGAAAGCAAGCGCTACGATCATGAAGTCCGCTAGGCCGGTGCTTCCGGCTGTCGGCGATGTCATCCGTTATGCCTATCTCTGGAGTCATGAGAGTGGGGCCGGGCGCGAGGAAGGTACCCGCTAAGTGACGCGGGGCTTCAAAACCGGACAATTTCATTAAGGGTGTAGACACTTGCCTCGGTTGTCTAGTCATACTAGAGGGGGACAGCACAGATTAAGAGGGACTTGCATGTCTTCGCGTCAGCTTCGCGTCGGGCTTTTGAGTT
>CAMCHA010000328.1 GCA_945874515.1 Asaia bogorensis | reverse complement strand
AATTCATCCAGATTGGCCTTGCCCAGAAACACCGCCCCATCACGCTTCAACTGCGCGGTCACGGTGCTTTCATAAGGCGGGATGAAATTGCCCAGGATTTTCGAACCCGCCGTGGTGCGCACACCTTCCGTGCAGAACAAATCCTTGATGGCAAGCGGAATACCTTCCAGCGGCCCCGCTTCACCCCGCTTACGCCGCGCATCAGAAGCGCGCGCCGCATCCAGCGCCTTTTCGCTTGTCGTTGTGATGAAGGCATTCAGCTTCGGGTTCAGCGCTTCAACCGCGGCCACATGGGCGCGCGTCAATTCCTCGGCGCTGATCGCGCCCTCATTCAGCGCGGCAAGCGCACCGGCCAGGGTAAAATCGGTCGGATGCATTATTCCACCACCTTCGGTACGCCGAAATATTCGCCCTCTCGATCCGGGGCATTGGCCAGCACGGCTTCCGCCTGGCCGCCATCGGTCACCACATCTTCGCGCATCGGCATGGCGGCCACGCCGCCGGGGGTGCCGCCGGCCATGGGCTCTACCCCATCGGTGTTCACGGCCTGGAGCTGTTCAATCCAGCCCAAAATGCCGTTGAGTTCGCCCTGCACGCGGGCGACATCCTGTTCTTCAAGGCGCAAGCGGGCCAAAGCCGCAACGCGCCTGACCGTGGCGGTGTCGAGGGACATAAATCAGTACTTCCCGGAAAAAGAGTGGCGGACCATAAGGCCCCCGATGCCTCTCTTCAACCTGATCGATTTACGCGCAGCATTGCCCCGACATTCCCGGCTGATCGGCCTTGATCCGGGGGAGCGGACCGTGGGCGTGGCGCTGAGTGATGTCTCGCTGATGTTGGCCAGCCCCTATGGCAGCCTGAAGCGCGGGAAGCTTGCCGCCATGGCCGCCGAGATCAAGGCGATTGCCGCCAAGGAAGGCGTGGGGGGCTTGGTGGTGGGCCTACCCCTTGGCCTGGATGGGTCCTTCGGCCCGGCGGCGCAGGCGGCGCGGGATTGGGCGCGGTCCCTTTCGGACGCCAGCGGCTTGCCGGCGGCGCTTTGGGATGAAAGGCTTTCCTCGGCGGCGGTGAACCGCATGATGGTGGGGGAAGCCGATCTCAGCCGGGGTAAAAGGGCAGCATCGGTGGACAAGGCGGCGGCGGCGTGGATGCTACAGGCCGCTTTGGACGCAACCAAAGGATGAGGCGCATGGATCAGATTCTGGTGGAAATCGCGCTGGATGGGCGCATCCGCTACGCGATAGGCGCTTTGGCGGGGCTCGGCTTTGCCATGCTGGGCTTTGCGCTGCTGCCGCAATTCCTGGCCGAATGGCCGGCCATCACGCCCCGGCTTTTGGGGCTTGGCTTCCCGATTCTGGGGCTTGGGATGTTCCTGTGGCTGTCCTTCATCCCGGCACCCCATGCGCTTGCGATTCGCGCCGATGGCAGCGCGGTCTTCACCCGCAGCGTCACCACCTGGTGGCGGTTTTTTGACATGTTTGAGACACTGCCCCCCAGTGCCATTGCGGGCATTGCGGTGGAATCCATTGATGCGCCTGTTGGCACCACCCGCAGCGGAGAGACGGATTTCTCAGCCACATCAAAGGAATGGCGGCTGGTGCTGCGGCTTTCGGATGGCGCGGTGCGGGAAGTGCAACGCAGCCCAGGCCGCGCTTCGCTGGATGAAAAAGCCGCGGCGCTGAAGGGCGCGCTTAAACTGCCTTAGGATGCTCTGGCCATCCCTGCCCGGGGGCGGCTAGAAAGGGCGCGTGACCTATCCCCGCAAACACCTCCTCGCCATTGAGGGTCTTGAGCCGCCGCATATCGCGGATTTGCTGGATCTGGCGGAATCCTACGCGCTGCTCAATCGCAGCGGCAAAACCCAGCGAGACCTGTTGAAGGGCCGCACGCTGATCAATCTGTTCTTTGAAGACAGCACCCGCACCCGCACGAGTTTCGAGCTCGCCGGCAAAAGGCTGGGTGCCGATGTCATTAATATGTCGGTCAGCACATCCAGCGTGAATAAGGGCGAAACCCTGCTGGATACGGCCAGCACTTTGAACGCCATGCATTGCGATTTGCTGGTGGTGCGTCATGGGCAATCCGGCGCGCCTTCGCTGCTGAGCCAGAAGGTGGATGCGGCGGTGATCAATGCGGGCGATGGCACGCATGAACACCCGACGCAGGCGCTGCTGGATGCGCTGACCATCCGCCGGCACAAGGGCCGACTTGAAGGGCTGATTGTCGCGATTTGCGGCGATATCGCCCATTCGCGCGTCGCGCGTTCCAACATGCATTTGCTAACCACCATGGGCAGCCGCGTGCGCGTGGTGGGGCCGCCCACGCTGATCCCGGCGGAAGCCGCGCGCTTGGGCGTTGAGGTGTTTCACGACATGAAGGCCGGGCTGGCGGGTGCCGATGTTGTGATGATGCTGCGGCTGCAACGCGAACGCATGTCGGGCGGCATGGTGCCCTCAGCGCGGGAATTCTTCCGCTTCTATGGGCTGGATGCGGAAAAGCTGGCGCATGCCAAGCCGGATTCGATTGTGATGCATCCAGGCCCCATGAATCGCGGCGTGGAAATTGATAGCGCCGTCGCTGACCATCCAACCCGAAGCGTGATCGGCGAACAGGTGGAAATGGGTGTCGCCTGCCGTATGGCGGTGTTGGATGTGCTTTCTCGCCAATTGCCGCGGAATCGTTGAGCATGGCCGACACAATCATCACCCATGCCCGCCTGCTCGACCCTGCCTCGGGCCTTGATGCGCCGGGCGCTTTGCTGATCCGCGATGGCTTGGTCGCCGATTGCGGCGCTGGCCTGACGGCTCCTGATGGCGCCACCGTGGTGGACGCAGCCGGGGCTTGCCTCGCACCCGGCTTGATTGATCTCCGCGCCAATCTCGGTGAACCAGGCGCGGAGCATCGCGAAACCATCGCCTCAGCCGCGCAGGCCGCAGCCGCGGGCGGCATCACCACCATTTGCGTGCTGCCGGATACCGACCCGGCGCTTGATGACCCCGCGCTGATTTCCTTCATCACGCGTCGGGGTGAGGCCACGGGGTCGGTCGCGCTGCTGCCCTATGGCGCCGCGACATCGGGCTGTGCCGGCAAGGAATTGGCGGAGTATGGGCTGCTCCGCGCTGCCGGCGCCATTGCCTTTACCGATGGGGTGCGCGCCATTGCCTCGGCCCGCACCATGCGGCTTGCGCTATCTTACGCGCGGGCCTTTGGCGCCTTCATTGTGCAGCACCCGGAAGAACCGAGCCTGGCTTCCGGCGGCGCCGCCACCGAAGGCGAATTGGCGACTCGGCTTGGCCTGCCTGGCATCACCCCGGCGGCCGAGGCCATCATGGTGGCGCGTGATATCGCGCTTGCGCGCATCACGGGCGGGCATGTGCATTTCGCGCATGTCTCCACTGGTGCCGCGCTCGATTTGATCCGCGCCGCCAAGGCCGAGGGGCTGGCGGTCACCTGCGATACCGCGCCGCCCTATTTTGATCTGAACGAAACCGCAATTGGCGATTATCGAAGCTATGCCAAGCTCTCCCCGCCTTTGCGCACCGAAGCTGATCGGCAGGCGGTGGTGGCGGCGCTGGCGGATGGCACGATTGACGCGATTGCATCAGACCATCAGCCGCGCGATGCCGATGACAAGCGCTTGCCTTTTGCGCAAGCCGAGGCCGGCGGCGCGGGGCTGGCGACTTTGCTGGGCGTGACGCTGGCGCGCGTGCATGCGGGCGATTTGCCCATGCTGACGGCGCTTGGGCTGCTGACGTCGCGGCCCGCGACGTT
>CAMCHA010000327.1 GCA_945874515.1 Asaia bogorensis | reverse complement strand
AGCTTATGCGCGGCATCAATGCCATCAATATCGAAGGATGGATCGGCTTCCGCATAGCCAAGCTTTTGTGCCTCGGCCAGCACTTCCGCGAATTCGCGCTTTTGTTCGCGCATCACCGTCAGGATGTAATTGCAGGTGCCGTTCAGAATGCCGGCGACACGCTGGATGCGATTTGCGGCCAGACCCTCCCGCAACGCCTTGATCGCGGGAATGCCGCCGGCCACCGCAGCTTCGAAAGCCAAAGCCACGCCGCGCGCCTCAGAAGCCTGCGCCAGTGCCGCGCCATGCACGGCAAGCAGCGCCTTATTTGCCGTCACCACATGCTTGCCCGCAGCAATCGCGGCCTGCACCAAGGCACGCGCCGGGCCTTCCGAACCGCCGATGCATTCCACCACCACATCCACTTGCGGATCGGCAGCAAGCGCCACCGGGTCTTCATACCAGCGCAGCCCCGAAAGGCTGATGCCGCGATCCCGGTTGCGTTCACGCGCGGAAACCGCCGTGATGGCAATGGGCCTGCCTGCGCGTGCCGCGATGATATCGGCATTCGCGCGCAGCAATTTCACAACGCCGGCGCCAACCGTTCCAAGGCCGGCAACCGCGATCGCAAGGGGGCGGGTCATGCATTCACCATGTCAGAAGCAGCATCCTGCGGCGCGGCATTGTCGCCACCCAGGAAGGTTTTGATGCCACGCAAAGCCTGGCGGATGCGGTGGCTATTTTCCACCAGCGCAATGCGCACATGTTCATCACCATGCTCACCAAAGCCAAGGCCGGGCGCCACCGCGACCTTCGCCTTTTCCAGCAGCAGCTTGGAAAACCCGACCGAGCCCAAATGCCGGAAACGCTCGGGGATTGGCGCCCATAGGAACATGGAAGCCTCTGGCGACGGCACATCCCAGCCCGCAGCATGAAGGCCCTTCACCAGCACTTCGCGCCGTTCCTTATACAAAACGCGCATTTCTTCAATGCAATCCTGCGGGCCGTTCAACGCCGCCGTGGCCGCCACCTGGATGGGCGTGAAGGCACCGTAATCCAGATAGGATTTCACGCGCGCCAATGCCGCGATCAGCCGCGGATTGCCCGCCGCAAAACCCATGCGCCAGCCTGGCATATTGTAGGTTTTCGACATGGAGGTGAATTCCACCGCGATGTCCTTCGCCCCTTCCACTTCCAAAACGGAAGGCGGCGGGGTGTCGCCGAAATAAAGCTCGGCATAGGCAAGATCGGATAGGATGAACAATTCATGGCGGCGGCAAAGGGCTACCAATTCGCGGTAGAATTCAATCGGCGCCGTCAGCGCGGTTGGATTGGATGGGAAATTCACAATCACCGCATTCGGCTTCGGCACGGAATGGCGCACGGCGCGGTCAATCGCCTCAAGCATCGAATCATCCGGCGTATAGGGGATGCTGCGCACCGAAGCGCCGGCGATGATGAAGCCGAATTGATGAATGGGGTAGGAGGGGTTCGGCACCAGAATCGTATCGCCAGGGCTTGATATGGCCTGCGCCAAATTCGCGAGCCCTTCCTTGGACCCGAGTGTGGCGACCACTTCGGTTTCAGGATCAAGCTTCACGCCAAAGCGCCGGTCGTAATAACCAGCCAATGCCTTGCGGAGCCCTGGAATGCCCTTGGACATGGAATAGCGATGCGTGCGCGGGTCCTGCACCGCTTCAATCAGCTTCGCCACAATATGCGGCGGTGTCGGCGTATCGGGATTGCCCATGCCAAGGTCAACAATATCCTCCGCCGCCGCGCGCGCCTTGGCCTTGGCCGCATTCACCTCGGCAAACACATAGGGCGGCAGGCGCCGGATACGGTGGAAATCCTCGGTCATGGCTTCAGTCTCGATGATTAAGGGGAAGGCTTATAGACCAGCGCGTCACGGCCGGCGAGGCACATCACGCAAAACAGGTGGCGGCGGGGGGGCGGCGGGGGCCAGCACGGGCGGGGCTGGGATGCCGGCGGGGGCAATGACCGGCGGGGCGGGAATGCCGGCCGGTTCCGGGGCGGCGACTGCCGCTGGGGCCGCTTGTTGCGGCGTGCTTGGCGCGACAGGCGCAGCGATGGCTGGGGCCGGGATGGCCATGCCCGCCAAGGCCGGGGCCAAAGCGGGAGGCGGCGGGGCGCCGCGCGGGGCGCCACCCGGCAGGGCGCCGAGGGGCTCGCGGCTCGCTTCCCTTTCCTGCACCAGCCCAGCGGCCAAAGCCTCGCGCGTCGCCAAATCCGGGATTTCAGGCCGGGGCGGCACGGTGCCCAGATTGGGAAAGGGCAAGCCAGCGCCGGGCGGGGCGGTGCGGCCTTCTGTCTCTGGCCCCCAGGCGCGATCCCAGAATTTCGCCACCGCTTGGCCCGGTTCCGTCTGGCAGCCGGCAAGCATCAGCGCCAGCAGCGCGCAAAGCTGTGCTTGATTGGCTTTGCGCCGCCACCTAGGTTGAGGTTTGGTTCCGGTTTTCTCGCGATGCTCGCTCATGCGCCCCTGCCTGCCACAGGGGTAGCCTGAAACGGGCGTGGCGCGAAGCGCCGGGCAGAAATTTGCCAGGAAGCCCCGATGGCCGAAAGCGACCCGCCCCATTTCCGCCTGCCCGACCCGGCGCTGGTCAGCCGCACCATGGCCGATGTGGCGGAACGCAGCCAGCGCATCGTCGCGGATTTCCTGAAGCGCCAGGCAGATACGCCCGGTGAGGCCGACCCGTTGCATATCGGCAATGCCTTCCTGGACATGACATCGCGCATCATGGCCAATCCGGCGCGGCTGGTGCAGGCCCAGATCGGCTTTTGGCAGGATTACCTCACGCTATGGCAGCAAACCGCCCGGCGCATGATGGGAGAGCCTGCGTCAGACGTGATCGCGGAAGACCAGAAGGATAAGCGCTTCAAGCATGAAGCCTGGCGCGAGAATGAAGTGTTCGACTTCATCCGGCAGAGTTATTTGCTTTCCGCGCGCTACATGCAGCGCCTGGTGCATGACGCCGAGGGGCTGGATGAAAAAACCGCGCAGAAGGTGGAATTCTACACCCGCCAATTCGTGGATGCGATGAGCCCCACGAATTTCGCCCTGACCAATCCAGAAGTGCTGCGCCGCACGGCGGAGACGGGTGGCGAGAATTTGCTGAAGGGCCTGTCCAATCTGCTGACCGACCTGGAACGCGGGCAGGGGAATTTGCGCATCCGCATGACGGATGAAAGCAAGTTCAAGGTGGGCGAGAATATCGCCGTCACACCGGGCAAAATTGTCTATCAGAACGACCTGATGCAGCTGATCCAGTATACGCCCACCACTGAAAAAGTACTAAAGCGCCCGCTGCTGATCATGCCGCCTTGGATCAACAAATACTATATCCTTGATCTGCGCCCGAAGAATTCCTTCATCCGCTGGGCGGTGGATCAGGGGCATACGGTTTTTGTGGTTTCCTGGGTCAATCCTGATGAGCACCTCGCCGAAAAAGGCTTTGAGGATTACATGCTGGAAGGCCCCTATGCTGCGCTGGACGCGATTGAAAAGGCAACCGGCGAAAAATCCGTGAATGCGATTGGCTATTGCCTGGGGGGTACGCTGCTATCGGCGACACTCGCGCATATGGCGGTCAAGCGCGATACCCGCATCAAATCCGCGACCTTCTTCACCACCCTGGTTGATTTCACTGAATCCGGTGAATTGGGTGTCTTCATTGATGAGGAACAATTGAAGGCGCTGGAGGCAAAGATGCAAAAGCGCGGCTATCTGGAAGGCCGCGAAATGGCGACCACCTTCAATATGCTGCGCGCCAATGAT
>CAMCHA010000326.1 GCA_945874515.1 Asaia bogorensis | reverse complement strand
AGCGCCGGCATCAGCACCTTCAAAACACGGGGGTCAGAAAGCGCCTTATCAATATTCGGCGCAGCATCCAGCGCCTGACGAAACTGCGCCAAAGTCGTCAGCGTGATGGGATCTTTCTTTTCGCGGACAAGGCCTTTTTCTTCCTCACCGGCCTTGGTGACGCGGCGGAAGGCAACCACAGCTTCCCCGGCGCTGGCCGCACGGGCAGCGTTTCCGTAGGGAAGTATAAGCGAGTTCTGGCCTTGTTGGCCAAATAAACCCGCCATGAGGGTGGCACTCATATTGATAGCCATGATGATAAAATGCGCCGGAAAAGATTAACAAACCCTGAAGAAAACCCCGGCTAAGCCCGATTTCAGCGCGAAATCTCAGGATCGTAGGTCACCGCGTGGTTCAGCGGCCCATGCCCAGCGCCAAAGCCCGGCGCAGCCGCAATGGCCGCGCGGACATAGGCCCTGGCGCGGATCACGGAATCCCTGAGCGAAAGCCCCTGCGCCAGCCCAGCCGCCACCGCACTCGCCAAGGTGCAGCCCGTGCCATGGGTGTGGCGCGTCTGAATGCGCCGGTCGCGGAAGATTTCCATGCGCGTGCCGGTGGCGAGCAGATCCACCACCTCATCGCCCGGCAAATGCCCACCCTTAAGCAGCACGGCCTTGGGGCCAAGGGCCAGCAGCGCCTTGGCCGCCTGGTGCATGGCGCCGACATCAGCAATGGCAAAGCCACACAGCGCCTCGGCCTCTGGCAGATTGGGGGTCAGCACAGTGGCGATAGGCAAAAGGCGGCGCTTCAGCGTCTCGGCGGCTTCGGGCACCAGCAGCGGGTGCCCGCCCTTGGCCACCATCACCGGGTCGGCCACCAAGGGCAGGCCGGGGGCGCGGGCGGTGATTTCATCGCACACGGCTTCAATGGTGGCGCTATCGGCCAACATGCCGGTTTTCAGCGCATCCGCGCCCAGATCATCCAAAACCACCGCGATCTGCTGGCGCAGGAATTCCAGCGGTACGGGCAATACGCCATGCACGCCAAGGGTGTTTTGCGCGGTCAGCGCCGTAATCGCCGTCATGCCAAAGGCGCCAAGCGCGGTCACGGCCTTCAGGTCCGCCTGAATCCCTGCACCTCCGCCGGAATCAGACCCGGCGATGATGAGCACACGCCCCTTCATGCCGCGCGCGCCTCCGCTTTGATCAGATCAGCAAGGCGGCTGACCACACCATCCACCAGGGCTTCATCCTCGGCCTCTGCCATTACCCGGATTACGGGTTCGGTGCCGCTCGCGCGGATCAGCACACGGCCGCGCGCGCCAAGGGCGGTTTCCTCGGCGGCGATGGCCTCAGCCACCACAGGCTTCACCAGCGGCGAGGCGCCGGCATAGCGCACATTCACCAGGCGCTGCGGCAGGGGGGTGAAGCAGCGCAGCACCTCGCTCGCGGGGCGCTTGTCTTCGACCAATACGGAAAGCACCTGCAAGGCCGCGATCAGCCCATCCCCGGTCGTGCCGAATTCAGGCATGATCATATGGCCGGATTGCTCGCCGCCCAAATTGCAGCCGGCTTCGCGCATTTTCTCGCCCACATAGCGATCACCAACCGCGGTGCGGAGCAAGCCAAGGCCGCGCGCGGCAAGGAAGCGTTCCAGCCCCATATTAGACATGACAGTGGCGACCACGGCGCCGCCGGTCAGGCGACCTTGCGCGTGCCAAGAATGCGCGATCAGGGCCAGGATCTGGTCACCATCAATCACCTGCCCGGCTTCATCCATCAGCACCAAACGATCGGCATCGCCATCCAAGGCAATGCCAAGATCGGCTCGGCGTTCCTGCACCAAAGTCGCAAGTGAGGCGGGCGCGGTTGAGCCCACCCCTTTATTGATATTGACACCATCCGGGGTGACGCCAATGGGGATCACCTCCGCCCCCAATTCCCACAGCACGGTGGGCGCCACGCGATAACCGGCGCCATGGGCGCAATCCACAACAATGCGTAGCCCATCGAGCGTCTGCCCGCGCGGGAAGGATGCTTTGGCCGCTTCAATATAACGCCCCGGCGCATCTTCCAGCCGGCTTGCGCGCCCAAGCCGCGCGGATGGCACCAGCGCGGCACCAAGATCACCCGCCATAAGGGCTTCGATCTCCGCTTCCTGATCATCGGTCAGCTTCAGCCCATCGGGGCCAAATAGCTTGATGCCGTTATCCTCGTATGGGTTGTGGGAGGCGCTGATCATCACGCCCAAATCGGCGCGCAAGGACCGCGTGAGCAAGGCAATGGCCGGCGTGGGCAAGGGCCCGACCAGCACAACATCCATCCCCGCACCAATAAAGCCGGCGGTCAAAGCCGGTTCCAGCATATAGCCGGAAAGCCGCGTATCCTTGCCGATCACCACGCGATGGCGGTGATTGCCGCGATTGAAGAAGCTGCCCGCCGCTTGGCCAAGCCTGAGTGCGGTGGCGGCATCCATGGGTGCAGCATTCGCTTTGCCGCGGATGCCATCAGTGCCGAAAAGCTTTCGGGTCGGGGGTGCTTCGCTCATGCGCGGGTTATAGCCCCTTGCCGGCTTCGGATGAAACCCTGCCGCGCCCGGCACGCCCAGGCGCGGCAGGGCGAGCGCTATGCCCGCCGGATATTCCAAAACAGCGGCGGTTGGCCCTTCAGCATGCCGGTCAGGTTCCGGCGATAGGCGGTGGGCTGGTAATACATGCCCGTCGGCACATAGGGTACTTGTTCGAAGGCGATGCGCTGCATCTCCCGCCCCGCTGCCGCTTCCGCTGCCGCATCCGGCGCGTTGAACCAGGCATCGCGCTGCGCCTCCAATGCCGGAATGGTCGGCCAGCCCGGCCAGGCGTTATCGCCATGGCCGCGGATGGAGGCGTGGCTTGCGGGATTCCAATGGTCAATCCCAGACCAGAAGGTGAAGAAGCCAGACCAGCCGCCTTGTTCCAGCGGGTTCTTGCTCGCGCGGCGGGCGACCAGCGTGCCCCAATCCGTGCTCACCAGATCCACATTGAAGCCCATGCGGGTGAACAAATCAGCGCCGACAAGCGTGGCGGCGTTGATCGAAGCAAGGTCAGTCGCGTTCAGCAGTACAAGGCGCTGGCCCATCGCGCCGGCGGCCTGCAATTCAGCGCGCGCGGCTTCGATGCTTTTGCGCATGCGTTCCAAGCCAATATTGTTTGCCATCGGGCTTTCCGGCGCGAAATAGCCAATGCCTTCGCGGCGGAGATCAGGGCGGCCTTCAACGCCCGCGGTGCCGATTACCGCGGTCATGAAATCCATCTGGTTGATGGCGGTCAGCACCGCGCGGCGCACAGCCGGGTTATTGAAGGGGGCGGCGGTATGGTTCGGGCGGAAAATGCCGATCAGCCCCGTATCATTGATGATGTCCACGCGGATATTGCGCGCGGCCGCACCACGCATGAACAGCGGGAACAAATCTGCGGTCGGCTGTTCCCACCAATCAATCTCACCTGATTGCAGCGCGGCGGAGGCGGTGCCGGCATCGGGGATGATCAGCCATTCCACGCGATCGAAATGCGTGACCTTGCCGCCGGCGGTCATGGAGGCTGCTTCCTGGCGCGGCACGTAATCTGCATTCCGCGCATAGGCGAGGCGCGAGCCGGGGACCCATTCATTCTGGATGAAGCGATATGGCCCGCTGCCGATGGCTTCCGTGATATTCGTGAAGGGATCCACATTGGCCAGCCGTTCCGGCATGATGAACAGGCAGCTTGTGGTGACCTTCGCCAGACAATCCAGCATTTTCGGGAAAGGCGCGGTCAGGCGAATT
>CAMCHA010000325.1 GCA_945874515.1 Asaia bogorensis | reverse complement strand
CCCTGGTATTGCGCCACTTCCTCGCCGATCAGGAATACATCCGCATCGGCGCGCATTTCAGCTGCCATGGCATCACGCAGCGCTTCGCGCACCGTCATGGATTTGGTCGGGCCCCAATCCTTCTCGGGCGTTGCAGCACGCGGCGCGGCAGGCACCGTGGCCGGCATGACGGCGGGCGTGGGTGCTGCTGCCACGGGCGCGGGCGCGGCTTTGGCGCCGCCAGTACCGCCATCCAATTCTGCAATCGCGGTATTCACCGCGACATTTTCCGCGCCTTCCGGCACCAGAATGGCAGTCAAAACGCCTTCATCCACGGCTTCAACTTCCATGGTCGCCTTATCGGTTTCAATCTCGGCAATCACTTCGCCGGATTTCACCTTATCGCCGGCCTTTTTCAGCCAGCGCGCCAGTTTGCCTTCCGTCATGGTGGGGGAAAGTGCGGGCATCAAGATCACGGCACCCATCTCAGTTTGCCTCCACCAGAATATCGGTCATCAATTCGGATTCCGGTGGTTCCGGGCTTTCCTGCGCGAAATCGGCGCTGTCCTGGACAATCGCCTTCACCTCATCATCAATCACCTTCAGATCCGCCTCGGTCACGCCGAAATCATCCAGTAGCGCCTTGCGCGCGGTCTCGATGCAATCCGATGTTTCGCGCATTTTCTGCACTTCTTCGCGCGTGCGATACTTCGCGGGGTCCGACATGGAATGGCCACGATAGCGATAGGTCTTCATCTCAAGCAAATACGGCCCCTTGCCGGCACGGCAATGTGCGACGGCGCGTTCGCCCGCTTCGCGCACGGCGGCCACATCCATGCCATTCACCTGCTCGCCCGGGATGCCCCAGGGCGCGCCATTCTGCGACAGGTCGCGCGAAGCCGAGGCACGATCCACGCTGGTGCCCATGCCGTATTTGTTGTTTTCGATGATGAAAATACAGGGCAGCTTAAAAAGCGCGGCCAAGTTCAGGCTTTCAAACACCTGGCCCTGATTGGAAGCGCCTTCGCCAAAATAGGTGACCGCGACCCGCCCATCCTGCCGATACCAATTCGCGAAAGCGAGACCATTGCCGAGTGAGACCTGCGCGCCGACAATCCCATGCCCGCCATAAAAACCCTTCTCCCGGCTGAACATGTGCATGGACCCACCCTTGCCCTTGGAATAGCCGCCAATGCGCCCCGTGAGTTCCGCCATCACGCCGCGGGCTTCCATGCCAGTGGCCAGCATATGCCCATGATCGCGGTAGGAGGTGATAACCTGATCCCCCGGCTTCAGGCACATTTGCATGCCAACCACAACCGCTTCCTGGCCGATGTAAAGGTGACAAAAGCCACCAATCAGCCCCATGCCGTAAAGTTGGCCGGCCTTTTCCTCAAACCGGCGGATCAGCAGCATGTCACGATAGGCGCGCAGCGTTTCTTCCCGCGATAGCGATGGGGTCTTGGCTTTGCCGCGCCGCTTGCTGGCGGCTTCTGTGGCCTGGGGCATGGGTGTTGGTCCTCCGGGTCTTAGCTTCCAGACCCGATAAGAGACGAGTTTGATTAAAATACAAGGCTTAGAAATATAAAAAACTGTGTTTTTGCAATGCAATAATACAATTAACCATAATTCAGTTAAGTGCTTGTTTCGCCATGCTGAGGCAGGCGCGGCGTTCCTTCCAGGGCTGAAAGCTGGGTGCCGTAAGGCTTGAAAAACCAGCGAAAAGGGCGTCGGGCGCCAGGGTTCAATAAAGTCGGCGCTCCGGCCCATAGGGCACAATCACCTCATCCCGCCCGACCATATTGAGCAGCGACCGGGCACGTTCTTCAAGCTGGTCACGATCAAGCCTATCGCCCCTGAGGCCAGTCACGCGGCGTTCCATCGCGTCACGCTCGGTCTCTGCCCGGGTCAGCTCAGCCCGCGCCGAGACGATATCCGCTTGGCGCTTGTCACGCGCCATCAGCCCGCGTTCCCCATTCACGGCGTGCCAGACGAAATACCCGGACACGGCCAGAAATAGTGCCGGGACCAGAACCCCCTTCAGGAGTCGCTTGAAAGTTGAAAGCAGCGCCATCGGCGCAGATACCCCGCAAGATGAAGTGAAGCGTACAGAATCAATTCTTGCGTCACTTGTCCAGAGCGAAATGCTGGAAACCCGTGAAATCGCGCGAAATTGCGCCTAAAACGCACTTTCCTTGACATTCATCATGTCGGCGCGCCTGTCGCGCGCAGCCGGGTGCCGGGTGCCGTTGTGATCTAAAGTACCATCCGCACCTCGGCTGGCGCTGGGTGACATCAATGATAACGAATTGCTTGAAAGGAATGCCCCCAGGGAGACTCGAACTCCCATGCCCTCACGGGCGGACGATTTTGAGTCGTCTGCGTCTACCGTTCCGCCACAGGGGCAACGCGAAGGTTTTCTAACCCAAGCCGGGGGCCGGGGTCCAGAGGGGGGTCAGAACAGGGAATAGCCGCCATCAATCACCAGCGCCACTTTGCCGCGAAGATCGAAGGGCGCGTAGGCCACGGTGCTTAATAGCCGACTTGCCGGTCCACCACTTCCTTGAGCGGCGCGCCATCCAGAAAGCGGCGCAGGTTTTCAACCAGCAGCGCCGCCACCATGGAATCCCGCGCCGGATGCAGCCCGCCAATATGGGGCAGCACCAGGATGTTTTCTGTGCCCCAGAGAGGATCTTCCTTTGGCAAGGGTTCCTGGCGGAACACATCCAGGATGGCGCCGGCAATGCTGCCGGATTTGGCGGCGGCGACCAAGGCGGCATCATCAATCAGCGCACCGCGCCCGAAATTGAGCAGCCAGGCGGTTTTCTTCATGCGCGCCAGGCGCGTGGCATTGATGATGTTCTCGGTCTCGGGCGTGGCCGGCAGCAGCAGCACAACGAAATCGGATTGCGCTAGTACTTCATCGGTTTCCGCCGGCGCATAAACACGTTCCACATGCGCCAAGGCGCCGATTGCACGGCGCGTGCCGATCACGCGCATCTCCAGCGCTGCCGCCTTGCGCGCCAATTCCTGCCCGATGGCGCCAAGGCCCAGAATGCCAAGCGTCTGCCCAGCAAGTGTCGTGGAAACCCGCCGCGTCCAGGTGCTGGTGGCATTGTCACCGGCAATGGTGGAATAGGGTTTGGTGATATGAAACAGCGCACCCAGAATGTTTTCCGGCATTTGCACGCGATGCGTCCCCCGCGCGCAAGTCAGCGTCAGGCCTGGCGGCAGATCAGCCCGTGCCAGCCAATGTTCCACGCCTGCCGTCAGCGCTTGCGCCCAGCGGAGCTTTGGCATTTGCGCAAGCGTTCCGGCGGGTGGCCCCCAGGTGAGCATCGCCTCCGCTTCCTGCATTTGCTCGGCACTGGGTGTCGCGTTGCGCGGTAATTCCTCAAGCCTGATGCGCTGGTCCAAGCCGGCATCGGTGATCGCCTTGCGATAGGCATCCGCGCCATCGGTCCAAAGCAGGAAAAGCGGTTTGGTCATGGTGGTACCTCAGGCTTTCACAATCAGCGCATCCACCGCCACCGCGTCGCTGCCGGCGATGATGATGGGGTTCACATCCAGTTCCGCGATCACATCACGCTGGTCGGCCGCGAATTCCGAGAGGCGCACGATAATCTCCGCGAGGCGATCCTTATCGGCGGCGGGTGCACCGCGAAAACCTTCTAAGGCAGCTCGGCCCTTCAGCCGGCCAAGCAAGCCAAGCGCCTCGCTGTGCGTGACAGGCGCCAGCGCCAGCGCTGAATCGCGTATCAATTCCACCAGCACACCGCCGAGGCCCACCACCACCAGCGG
>CAMCHA010000324.1 GCA_945874515.1 Asaia bogorensis | reverse complement strand
CTGGTCAGCAGCAGATCATGGCTGCCGGCGGCGTCGTGCAGTGCGGCTTCGGTCGCGGCGCGGTCATCGGGCAGGATGCCAAGATCATGCGCTTCCACCGGCAGCGCGGCCAGCAGCGCCAGCAATGTGAAGCGGTTGCTGTCATAGCTTTGCGCGGGGCCAAGCGGGCTGCCGGGGCTTGCCAGTTCATCGCCGGTCGAAAATACGCCGACGCGGAGCCTGTGCCGCACCACAAGCCGCGCCTGACCCAAAGCCGCCGCCAAGCCAATCTCGGCAGGGCCAAGCCTTTTGCCCTCAGGCAGCGCAAGCGCACCGGCGGGAATATCCTCACCAGCGGGCCGTGCATTGGCACCAAGTTTAAGACCAGGGGGGATGAAAATCGCAGCACCAACCCAGCGCACATCTTCCTGCATCACGGCGGTATCAGCGCCGGGCGGCATGGGGGCGCCGGTGAAAACGCGCATGGCTTCACCTGCGGCCAAGGCGCGCGGCGCGGCCTGCCCAGCGGCGATGCGGCCAACCTCGGTCAGCACTGTCTCGGCGCCAGGGGTAAGGTCTGCATGCCGAAAGGCCCAGCCATCCACGGCGGCGTTGAAGAAGGGCGGTAGGGGCAAGGGCGCCATCAGGGGCGCGGCCAGCACGCGCCCGCGTGCTTCGGCCAGGGGCACCATTTCCTCACCAATGCCGGGCGGGATGCGTTCCAGGATCAGGGCCTGGGCTTCTTCCACCGCCATCAGCGCGCCGCCGAAGGCGAAGCAATCATCCGAAAGCTGCGCCATTACCCCTCCGTCCAGGGAATGTCCTTGATTGACCGGGCCTGAGCCAGCACCAGATCAGCGATGGCTTCCACCTCATCCAATCCGGCGCGGGGCAGATCATAAGGGGGCGGCGTGTCGGATGCCACCGCGATAATGCCGGGCATGTCAGGGTGCATCCAGGGCTTGGCATTGGCGGCGCGATGCACTTCCAGCTTGGGATGCGCGTCGCGCTTAAAACCTTCCACGATCACCAGATCAACGCGGTTCATGCGCGCCAGCAATTCTGGCAGGCGCGGTTCGGCGGCGCTGCGCAATTCCGTCATCAGCGCCCAACGCGCGCCGGATGCCACCATTACCTGTTGCGCGCCCGCCTGGCGGTGCTGCCAGGAATCCTTGCCCGGCACATCCACATCAAAGCGATGATGCGCATGCTTCAGCGTAGAAACACCAATCCCCCGCCCGATAAGGCAGGGGATCAGTTTAACCATCAAGGTGGTTTTGCCGGCCCCGCTCCAGCCGGCGAGGCCGATCACGCGCATGCGTTAAGTCAGTCCGCGCCAGAAGCCTTGGCACCGGGCGGCTGTACCGCGGTGCGGCCTTTGGCCAGTTCTTCCCGCACCCAAAGCGCGTGATGCTGCTTGGCCCAATTCAGATCCACCTGGCCGGTGCCCATGGCATCAAAGGCGCCATCCATGCCGACAGACCCGATATAGATATGGGCAAGCATCGCCGCGATCATCAGCACGGAAAGCAGGCTGTGGATGATGTGGCTAAGCTGCATCCCGGCCATATCAGTGAAGAAGAAGGGGAAAACTAGCAGATAGCCAGAAACGGCAACAACCGCCCCGCCCAGCACGGTGATCCAAAAAACCATCTTCTGCCCGCCATTGAAGCGGCCGGCGTCCGGATGCTCATTCCCAATCAACCCGCCACCTGCCTTGAACCAGGCAAGGTCGCGCGCATTCGGGATGTTATCCTTCAGCCAGATCAGCAGCATGACCACCAGCCCCAGCGTAAAGGGGAAGGCCAGGAAGTTATGCGCGTATTTGCCCCATTGGCTGATGGCGGTGAAAGCCTCGGGCCCCACAATCGGCAGCAGGATATGCCGCCCGAAGGTCAGGTTCAGCCCGGACAGCCCCAGGATGATGAAGCAGGAAGCCACCATCCAATGATTGGCGCGTTCCAACACATTGAAGCGCAGAATAGTGCGCCCTGAAAGCCCGCCCTCAATCGGGATGCGCCCCTTGGATAGGCGGAACAGGGACAGCATCGCCAGCATACCAAGCACCGCAATTCCGCCCACCCAGGCGAGCGTGACATTGTGGAATTCGCGCCATTCACGCCCTTCGGGCTGAATGAGAGTCGCGGCCTTTTCATCAGGGATGGAAATGCGGCCCTGAATATGGGTGCCGCGCAGCAGCGCCTGCACTTCCATTTCTTCCGCCGTGGAGGGGGCGCGTGGCGCGGTTTGCGCGATTGCGGGTGCCGTCGCGCCGATCAACAGCGCAGCGAGCAAGCCAAGGATGCGAAGTTTCATGATCCACTCGCCCTTCAGATCGCAACCGTTTCGCGATAGGCAGTGCGCCAGCCCCAGGCGCCCGTGCCATAACCGCGGCGTTGTACGCGTTCGCGGTAAATTGAGGCGATGATCGCCCCATCACCCGCCAGCAGCGCCTTGGTGGAACACATTTCAGCGCAAAGCGGCAGCTTGCCTTCGGCCAAACGGTTCGATCCGTATTGGATATATTCCGCCTGGGTATTATCAGCCTGCGGGCCGCCAGCGCAAAAGGTGCACTTATCCATCTTGCCGCGAGAGCCGAAATTGCCCAGGCGCGGATATTGCGGCGCGCCGAAGGGGCAGGCGTAGAAGCAATAACCGCAGCCGATGCAAAGGTCCTTGTCATGCAGCACCACGGCATCGGCCGTGGTGTAGAAGCAGGAAACCGGGCAGACGGCAGCGCAGGGCGCATCCGTGCAATGCATGCAGGCCATGGAGATGGAACGCTCCCCCGGCTTGCCGTCATTAATCGTCACCACACGGCGACGATTGATGCCCCAGGGCACTTCATGTTCGTTTTTACAAGCCGTGACGCAGGCATTGCATTCGATGCAGCGTTCCGCGTCCAACAGGAATTTCATGCGGGCCATGTTTCTGGTCCTCCTTTATGCCGCGCGGATCTGACAAAGCGTGACCTTGGTTTCCTGCATGAAGGTAACCGGGTCATAGCCATAGGTAGTTATTGCATTGACGCTTTCGCCAAGCACGATCGGGTCCGTGCCAGACGGATATTTGGCGCGCTGATCTTCCTGCATGAACCAACCAGCGAAGTGGAAAGGCATCCAAGCCACGCCAGCCCCAACGCGTTCCGTCACCAAAGCCTTCATGCGGGTTGACTTGCCGGCCGGCATTTCAGGGCCCGTCACCAGCACCCAAGCACCATCGCGGATATTGCGCGCGGCAGCATCGCGGGGACTGATTTCCACAAACATATCCTGCTGCAATTCCGCGAGCCACTTGTTCGACCGCGTTTCTTCCCCGCCGCCTTCATATTCAACCAGGCGCCCGGAAGTTAGGATGATCGGGAAATTCGGCGCCACCTGGTGCGAACGGTTCTGCACCGTCTGCCCCAGATGCGGCAGGCGGAAGCCGCGCCGATCTGGCAGCGTTGGATATTGCGCGATCAAATCCGTGCGCGGCGTATAGATCGGTTCACGATGCACCGGCACCGGATCAGGCAGGTTCCAAGCCACGGCACGCGCCTTGGCATTACCGTAAGCCATGACGCCGTGATTCATGGTGATCCGAATGATCCCCATGGAAAGATCAGTGGCCCAGGAAGCGCTGCCGCCCTGACGCGCGAGTGAAGCGCGCTCAGCATCCGTGTATTCAGCATCCCAACCCAGGCGCTGCATCACTGCGGTGGTGAATTCCGGATAGCCATCGGTGATTTCCGATCCCTTGGAATAGGAACCTTCCGCCAGCAGCGTCTTGCCTTCACGTTCCACCCCGAAGCGCGCGCGGAA
>CAMCHA010000323.1 GCA_945874515.1 Asaia bogorensis | reverse complement strand
TCCAGCGGCACCTTGCGGTGCAGGAAGGCCTTGAAATCGCTCTCAATCGTCAGGCTTTCAATCGGCGGCAGGCTCGCCAGGTCGAATTCATCCTCGGGCTCGGCGGGCAGCGCCTCGGGCTTCGCTTCTAGCGGGGCGGGCGGCGGGGCTTCTTCCGGCGCACGGCCTTCCACCACGGCGCGCTTGCGGCGCGACCAGCGTGAGAGAAACCCCTCCCCTTCTTCGCTCATGGCCCATCCACCCGGCCGCGCCGGCCAAGGCCTTCAAGCTCCGCCTTGTCGCGCTTGCGTTTGTGAAAGCCTCGGTCGCGGTGGTGCTCCTCCACAAAGGCTTCCAGCGCGGCGCGAATGCCGGGGGGTAGCGGCACGGCCTCCATCAGGTCTGAACCCGAATCGGCATAAAGATGCGCCTCACCGGCATCCACCGTCACGCGTTGCAGGGCGAAGCCGGGTGCTGCTTCCACCGGGCGCAGCACCACCCAGATGCTGGGGCTGCTGCTTTCCAGATTGTGTTTGTAATTGTCGGTATCGGTCGGGTGCAAAGCCACTTCGGCATTGCCGGCGAAATATAGGCTGCGCCCGGCTTCTTCGCGCATCAGCGTCCAGGCCGGCAGGACCGGCGCGTCTTCCAACACCTCCACGGCGCGCCAAGCCCATTCCGCCCATTGCGTGACACCGGGGCGGCGTTCGACCACGACGCCCACGGGAATGCTGACGGTGCCAGGGATGATCAGGCTCATGCGCCCTTCTCTGCGGTCAGCAGCGGCAGGCCGGCCACCAGGTTTTGTGGCTTCATGCGCACCCTATTCGCTGCATCCATGGCGAGCGCCAGATAGATGGGCTTGCCCGCCACGCGCGGCAGCATGCGCGCGGGATTGGCAAATTCCAGCACGCCCAGCCACAGGATGCGCGCCAGCCGCGCCTGCGCCACTTTCTTGCCCTGCCAGAGATCATTGGTGATGGAGGTCGCTTCCGTATCCAGCCCGATATGCCAGCGCCAATCGCGATCTTCGATGGTGGGCACGGCGCGGATCGTCACTTCCTCACCAAACAAATGGCGGATGAAGCGCGAGACGGCGCGCGCCAGACCCTGCTGGCCGGGGCGGGTTTCGGCGATGTCGAGCGCAAAATCATGCGCATCCGATCGCCCGTGATACAGATGCCCATTGATGTCTGACAGCACATCAATCTCAACCTCGCGCGGCGGCGCGCCGGCTTCGACCAGCAATTGGCCGATCGCACCAAAGCCACCATCGCGGCCACGCATTTCCAGCACTTCCTCATCCGCGAGCAGGAGCGAGCCCTGATTGATGGCAGCGCGTTGCGGGCGATAGAAAAGCTCAGCAGCACGCAGCGCATAGGGATCGCCCTCCCCCTCCATCGCGGCGCGCGCCACAAGATGCGTCAGCATTTGCAGGAAGATGGGCGGGATGCCGCCGACGTCGCCGCGATAAAGCGCAAGCCAGGCTTCTTCCAAGCTGGACGCAGCAGAAACGCGATCACGAAAGCCCAGGAAATGCCGCCAGTTTTCCTGCGCATCCGCATCGGCAAGGGTAGCAATACGCGCGGCTTCCACTGGCTGTTCGGGTGCGGCCAAAAGCGCCTCATGCAAGGCAACTTCAGCGGCGCAGGCTTCCGCTGGCGGCACCAATTCCGGCCTAGCGAGGAAGGCACGCCAAAGATCGGGTGTCGCGCGCAGCCGGCCATGCGGCGCGGCCTCACACAGATGATGCCCGGAAGCGACCCAGAAATCGCCGGGGGAGAGCATGGCGCTCATGCTTCGCGCTTTCCGATTTTTGTCAGATCAGGGCGCAGGATGGGTTCATCATCTTCCTCGCCATGGGTCTCCACACTCGCGAAAACCGGCAGGCTCTCAAAACTGCGATGCTGTTCGGCGCGCAGATGCAGCGTGCGGAAGCGTTCGCGCTGTTCGCCGCCTTCAATGCTGCGCGTCAAAGCCAGCACCGTGCCAGGCGGGTGATCACAAAGCTGTTCGGCAAAAGCCAATTCCTCCTCGGCCGCGGCGCGGGCCGCTGCCTCATCCGGCGCGCCATGGACCAGATGGATATGCGCGGCAAGCGCGGCGAGGGCCGCAGCGCGGTCAGTGGCGCTGGCTTCCGCCACCTCAACCAAAGTCGCCCAGCCGAAGCTGCCAAGGCCAAGGAAGCCGCCGCGAAAGGCTTGCCGGCGCTTGCCGGACATGCGCGCTGTGTCTTCATCCCAGAAGGCAAAGCCACCGGGCACGGCCCATTCGCCGGGCTCCGCCGCCTGGTCGAAAATCACGGTATCAGAGGCATCAAGGCGGATGGTGCGGGGCAGCCGGGTCATGCCAAAGCCTCCGCCAGGGAAAGGGTTTGGGGGCCTGCCGCACCTTCGAGCACCAGATCGCCGCTGGCCGGCACAATGCCGCGCCGCGCGCCGGCGCCAAGCTTGGGGTCAAGCCGCGCGAGGTAGCGCTCGGCCAGCGTCTTGAAGCCGCGCCCCTGCCAATCCGCGACCGTCGCCATGAAATGCCGCGCCCAGGCGGCGACCAGCAAAGCGGGGGTTAAATCATCATAGCCCTCCGCCAGCAGGGATGTGCGGTCCGGGCGTTCGCCGGGCTCTGCATCGGCATATTCGGCGAAGCGGAGTTCCATCCCAACAACCAGCCAGGGCGGCACGCCATCCGGCGGGGTGTCGGCGGGCAGCCCAAGGCGGGTTTGCCCGACCAGGGCGCCATTCAGGCGAAGCCGGGCCGGCCAATCGAAAATCAGCGGAATATCGGGCGGGCCATACGCGCCGAGCGCATCGGCCAAAGCGACGCTGGCCGCATGCAAAGCAAGCCTGGCGGCGGGTAGGCTTTCTTCGGGTTCCAGCACAATCGCGGCTTCCGCCCGCGCCCAGGACCGCACCCATACCAGCGTGCCCGCGCCTTTTTCCGGCGCAATCGTGCAGGCATGCGCCAGAGCATCGCCGCCCTCTCGGAGCGCGATGATCGGCGTGAAAACACTCGGCAATGCGGGCAAATCCTCAACCACCCTGGCGCCATCCCTCGTCAGCCTGTCTTCAGTGTCATATATGCCGCGCATGGCAGACTTCACAGCCTGGGGGGTAGGATAGAACATCATGTCAGGGGAAAAGGGGCGGATCGCCCTGGTGTGTAGCTGCGAAGATACCATGCTGTTGGATGGCAAAGCCTTGGCGCGCGGTTGTGGCGCTGGCGTTGAAATCCGCGGCGCCGAGCAGCTTTGCCTGGCCCAGCTTGATCGCTTTGAAGCCGCCCTTGCCACTGGCCGGCCACTCACCATCGCCTGCACCGCCCAAGCCCCGCTTTTCAGCCAGGAGGCCGAGGCCGCCGGCGCCGCCACCCCGCTTTTCGTCAATATCCGTGAGACAGCCGGCTGGTCGGCTGAGGGCAAGCAGGCTGGGCCGAAAATGGCCGCGCTGATCGCCGCCGCCGCGGAGCCCATGCCGGAAATCCCGCTCGTCAGCCTGGAAAGCGCAGGCATCACCCTGGTGCTGGGCCGGGACGAGATAGCGCTGACCGCCGCCGCCCGCTTGCAGGAAAAGCTCGACATCACGGTGCTGCTGACCGGCGATGTGCCGGTGGCGCCCCCGCGTCAGGCGGGTTTTCCCGTCATGCGAGGCCGGGCGCGCGCGGCCAGTGGTTATCTCGGTGCTTTTGAAATCACCGTGGATGGCGCGGCGGCGCCGAGCCCATCCTCTCGCGCTGCTTATGCCTGGGGCAAGGGAAAGGATGGCGCGATCAGCCGGGCGGATATCATCCTGGATCTGACCGGCGCCGC
>CAMCHA010000322.1 GCA_945874515.1 Asaia bogorensis | reverse complement strand
GCACTATCTGATCGGCGGCGATATCTTCCCCCGCGCAGCGCACACCAACAACGCGCTTGCCCTCGGTCAGAATGGCCTGCACTTCGGCCACGCGAATTTCTCCCCCCATGCGACGCACGCCATTGGCCACCACATCGGCCAGCCGCGCGGGATTCACGCAGGAGCCGTGATCGGGCAGCAGAAGACCAATCTGGTAATCCTCAGACACTTCCGGTTCCAATTCCCGCAGCGCCGGCCCGACCAGCTTCTGCACCTTCAACCCGTGCTTCTGCCGCAGCGCGAGTGAGGCATTATCCTTCGCGAGCTGTTCCTCATTCCGATAGAGATACATCTGGCCTTCTTCGCGAATAAGGTCCGTGGCTCCCTCGGCGGCCAGGATTTCACGATGCCGATCCGGCGCGGAAAACAGCAGCGCAGAAAGCGCGACGGCTGCCGATTCCACCTTCTCTCGCCGTGCCGAAGCGACAAAGCGCAGCAGCCAGGGCATGGCGCGCAGCCAATAGCGCGCCGGGATATGCAGCGCGCCGGCGGGGTCCATCAGCATCTTCGGCACCTGCGCCAGCACGCCTGGCATGGCGAGCGGCGCCACAGACCCATGGCTGATGGCCCCCGCATTGCCGGTATAGGCCGCGCCTTCCTTGCCGGCTTCCAGCACCAGCGGCTTCAAACCACGCCGTGCCAAATGCCAGGCGATGCATAGGCCAACAATACCCCCGCCAATAATGACCGGGGCGGGCTTGGATGATTGCGTTTCCATGCCGCCATCCTGACGCAACAAACGGCCCCGGGGAAGCGCCCGGTTGACGCCACGGGGCCAGCGCATCACCTTTGGCCCTTCCGGAGGATGCCAGCATGAAAATCACCCCCAATAATGCAGGGCTTGGCGCCCGCATCGAGGGCATTGACCTGAGGCAAACCGCCACGGCCGCGGATTTCCGCACGCTTTTGCGAGCACTTGGCGAATATGGCGTGCTTTGCTTCCCGAAGCAGGATCTGGAAGCGCCGCATGTGGCGACCTTCGGCAAGCGCTTTGGCGATCTGGAAGTGAATGTCGCCAATATGTTCCATGCACCAGACCATCCAGAAGTGATGATCCTGTCCAATATGAAGGATGAGGCGGGCAAGCCTGTCGGCCTGAATGATGCCGGCCAGGGCTGGCATACGGATATGTCCTATTCCAATGAAATCGCGCTGGCGAATATGCTGCATGCCAAGCGCGTGCCACGGCGCGACGGCAAGGTTCTGGGTGCTACGCAATTCCGCAATATGCACGCCGCCTATGCCGATTTGCCGGCCGAGGTGAAGGCGCACATTGAAGGCCGTGTTGCCATTCATGATTTCAGCAAATTCTGGGACATGATGCGCCAGCGTCCGGGCAGTATTCGCGGGCCACTGACACCCGAACAACGCGCAAAAAAGCCGCCGGTTAAACAGCCGATTATGCGTATTCACCCCATCACCGGGCGGCCTGTGCTTTACTGCAATTGCGGCTATGCGATGTATATCGAAGGCATGGAGCGCACAGAATCCGATGCGTTGCTGGATTATTTATTCCGTCATCAGGCGCAGGATAAATATCTTTATACACATGAATGGACTGAAGGTGATGTGCTGATCTGGGATAATATCGGCACCATGCATAATGCGGTCGCGGATTACGTGCCGGGTGAGGATCGTTACATCCTGCGTGTGCAGGTCATGGCGACACTCGATTACGCGGCGCTGGCGGCATGAAGCTGGTTACCTTTCAGGGCGCGCATGGCGCTGCCCTTGGTGGGGTGGTGGGGGAAAGCGTGGTCGCCCTTCGCCCAGCCCTTTCGGCTGCAATGCGTGCGGCGGGTGAGGCTGATCGCAGTGCGGAGATCATCCCTGGCGATATGGTTGCATTGCTTGGCAATGAAGCCGCGATGACGGCTGCGGGCCGTGCGCTTGCCTTTGCGGCGCGGCCAGAGAACGCCGCGCTGCGGCAACCGCTGTCAGGGGCCAAGATCCTGGCGCCGCTTAAGCCCGGCAAGATTCTGGGCGTTGGCCGCAATTACGGTGATCACGCCAAGGAAGTGGGCGGCCCAAAGCTTGAAATGCCGCGCATTTTCATGAAGCCCACAAGCTCGGTCGTTGGACCCGGGGCGGTGGTGAAGATTCCGCGCGATGTGAAAAAGCCCGATTGGGAAGTGGAACTTGGCGTGGTGATCGGCAAGCCCGCGCGAGACGTGCCGGAAGGCGTCGCGCTGGATTACGTGGCGGGCTACACCGTGTTGAATGATGTCAGCGCACGGGAATTTCAATTCGATGTGCCGCTTGCCATGACATCCTTCGCCAAGGGCATGGATGGCTTCTGCCCCATGGGTCCCTGGATCGTGACACCGGAAGAAGTTGGCGAGCCCTGGATGCTGGATGTGAAATGCTGGCTGAATGGCGAAGAAGTGCAGCATGGCAATACGCGCGATTTGATCTTTTCGGTCTCCGCGCTGATTGCCTTTCTGTCGCGCTACATGACTTTGGAGCCTGGTGACGTGATCGCGACCGGCACGCCGGCCGGGGTTGGGCATTTCCGCGACCCGCCGCGCTATTTGAAGCCGGGCGATAAGCTCAGGCTGGAAGTCGAACGCGTTGGCGTGCTCGAACATTCGATTGGTTGAAATAACGGGGAGGCAAGAATGAAAAAGACTTTTCTGACAGCGGCATTGGCCGCGCTACTGGCGCTGCCTGCCTGGGCGCAGCCCAAGGCGCCGGGTACGGACTACCCGAATAAGCCAGTACGCGTGGTGGTGGCACTCGCCCCTGGCGGCAATGCAGATATCAATGCGCGGCTGATTTCAACCGCGCTGTCGCAGCAATTGGGCCAGCAATTCGTGGTGGAAAATCGCCCCTCGGGCGGTGGCACGGTTGCCTTTGAAACCGTCGCGCAAACGCCGCCCGATGGCTATACGCTGCTGGTCGGCGCGCTTGGGTCCCATGCGCTCAATATCGGGCTTTATGGTGAAAGGCTGCGCGTGCATCCGCTAACCGGGGTGGACCACATTACCATCAGCAGCCATTCAGCCATTGTGCTTGCGGTGCATCCCTCGGTTGGCGTGAATACCCTCGCCGAGTTTCGTGCCTTGCTCGCCGCCAATCCGAACAAGTTCGATTTTGGGTCTTCGGGCAATGGCACCACCGGGCATATTTCCTCGGCGTTGATGCTGCATCTGATGGGCGTTCAGGCGCAGCATGTGCCCTATCGCGGTTCTGCCGCGTCCTTTGCTGATCTTGCGGTGGGGCGCATCGCTTTCCAGTCAGACACAATCTCCTTCCTGGCCGATCACATCCGCGCCGGCACGGTACGCGGCCTGGTGATCGCAACGCCAGAACGCTCACCCATGGCGCCCGATGTGCCTACTTCTGCCGAAGCGGGCCTGCCTGCATTCCAGGCCACTACTTGGACGCCATGGTCTGCCACACTCGGGACACCACTGCCGATCCGACAGTTTCTTTATGAGCAAATCACGATTGCGCTCCGTAAGCCCGATATGCGGGACAGGTTGATCCAGCTTGGCAATACCATCCCGGATGGGATGACGCCGGACGCAACGCGCGCCTTTATCTCGAGCGAAATTGATAAATGGGTGCCGATTGTGCGGGCCACGGGCGCGCGCGTGGATTGATGGGAACTACAAGATGAAGATCGAAAGACGCATAATGAGTCGCTCAACCGGCGCTGCCGGCCATATCCGCCCTCAATAAGCAAGAAAGGAATTCCCATGGCCAACCCATCGCTCCGTAAGGCGCTTGCAGAAAAGCGCTTCATCCT
>CAMCHA010000321.1 GCA_945874515.1 Asaia bogorensis | reverse complement strand
TGGCTGATGCCGCCAACGCCCGCACCACCACCTGCGACAAACCCGGCAATGGTCGCGGTGCGTTTGGTGCTGGGCCAAAGCCGCAATTCCCAACCGCGTTCGCGCGCCCAAAGGTCCAGATCAATCATGCGCGCACCGGCTTCGGCTTCCAGCACGCCATTCTTCAGCGCGATGGGCGCTGTCATGGCCGTGGTATCCAAGACCGCGCCAGCATTCAGCGGCACGCATTGCCCGTAATTGCCTGTCGCACCACCGCGCACCGTGATCGGCACGCCATGGCGGCGCGCGGCATTCAGGATGCGCATTACCTCATCTTCGTTCTGCGGGCGCAGCCAGATATCTGCGCGCTTGCCATCCAATTGCCGCTTCAGGATGGGGCTATACCAATAGAAGTCTCTGCTTTTCTGGCGCAACAATGCGGCATCGGTGGATTGTTCAACCCCGGCCAATTCGGTGGTGAAAGCAGCGATATCAGGCATCGGGATTGGGCTCCCCATCTAGCCAAGTGGAAACATCCATGCCGGCAACTTGTTGCCAAAGTGCGGCCATGCGTTGCGCGGCGTGGTCCAGCAGTGCTTCACCAATTTCAACTGTGGCAGCGGCAGCATTGCCCACCGCACCCGCCGGCCCAAGATCCTGCGCCTGCCAGGCCGGTGGCGCGCCGGCATCTGGCGCCATGCTTGGCGTATCGGCGGATACCGCCTGCCAACGGCTGACGAAATTCCGCGCCTTATCCATGCGCACCAGATCAGGCCGCAGAGCCAACATCACCGCCGTTTCATCGCGCCCGGCATGAATGCCAAAGCGCGCTTCCACTGGGTCTCGCAATGCCTCCGGCTTGCCCATGCGCGCCCACATGGCATTCACCACGAAAAGCCCATGCTGGATGCGCAGCCGCCGTGCCGCGATATCAAGCGCCGAGACATTGCCGCCATGACTGTTCAGAAACACCAAGCGCTTCACGCCCGCGCGCGCAATCGAAGCGCCGATATCGCAGATCAGCGCGATCAGCGTCTCAGCAGTGGTGGTGATGGTGCCAGGATAGCGCAAATGTTCAACCGAAAGCGCAACGGCCTGGGTTGGCAACACCAGCACGGGCAGATCATCCGGGATCACCTTCAGCGTCCGCGCGACAATGCCCTGATTGATCGCGGTATCCACCGCCACCGGCAGATGCGGCCCATGCTGTTCAATGGCGCCCACGGGCAATACCGCGACGGTATTGGCCGGCAGGGAACGGAATTCTGGCCAGGGAAGATCCTGCCAGAAGCGACTGGGAAGAGGCATGAGGTTACGGCCTTCGGTTACTATACGAAGGCAGGTATCGCGGAACCCCAAGCAGAGTCCAGGCGCCGGTGGGGGGCTCAGGGCTGGCCCAAAATCTCCCCATTATGCTGTCCCAGGCGCGGCGCTGCCCGCCGAGAGGCAGGCCGGCGCCGATTGAAGGAAATTGGCAGCCCCACCACGCGCGGGCCACCCTCGGGCAGGGATTGGACAATATCCACCGCGGCCAATTGCTCGGTCACGGCTAATTCGGCGATGTCATTCACCGGGCCACTCGGCACGCCGGCGGCTTCAAGGGCGGTCAGCCATTGTTCCCGCGTGCCATGGCGCAGCGCCTCAGCAACCAAGGGCAGCAGGATTGCCTTGTTGCGCACCCGTTCCGGGCCGGTGGCGAAGCGCGGATCTTGGCCCCATTCGGGATGGCCCAATACCTTGGCGCAGCGCGCCCATAGCCGGTCATTGCCCGCCGCCAGGCAAATCGGACGATCGGCGGTCTCGAACACTTGATAAGGCACAATCACCGCCGCGCCGGCGCCATGGCGCTTCGGCACATCGCCGCTGGCCAAATAATTATTCACATGGCCTTCCACCCAATGCACCGATGTTTCAAAGAGCGATGTATCTACCAGGCAGCCTTGCCCCGTGCGGTCCCGCTGGCGCAACGCGGCCAGCGCGCCAATCACGCAGAACATGCCTGTGGCCTTGTCATTAATGGAAGCGCCGCAGAAAGTCGGCGGGTCTTCCGGGCGGCCGGTGACGGACATCATCCCACCATAGGCTTGCAGCAGCGGATCAAAACCGGGCTTGAGCCGCATCGGGCCTTGATAGCCAAAGGCCCAGATGGAGCAATAAACAAGCCTGGGATGGCGCTTGAGCATCGCTTCCGGCCCGATGCCAATTTCATCCACCACGCCGGGGCGCAGGTTTTGGATGAGCACATCGGCGGTCTCGACAAGCTTGTGCAGCGCTTCAACATCCTCGGGCTTTTTCAGATCAAGCGTGATGGAGCGCTTATTGCGATTCTGGCTGTGGAAATAGAGCGAGGTTTCACCATCCGGCCCGAAGGGAGGCCCCCAGGCGCGCGCATCATCGCCGCCATCGGGTTTTTCCACCTTGATCACATCCGCACCCATATCGGCCAGGATCACGCCGGCAAGCGGGCCGGCGAGGGCTTGCCCCACTTCAATCACGCGCATGCCGTGCAGCGGCAATTCCATTGTTTTTTCCTCCAAATTCTACAGCATGGGTTCCAAGGGCGAGCGGCCACGAATAAAATCCGATGCTCTTTCCGCAATCATCATGGTGGTGGCGTAAGTATTGGCCGAGGTCATATTGGGCATCACGGAAGCATCCACCACGCGCAAGCCTTCCAACCCATGCACGCGCAGCCGATCATCCACCACCGCCGTCGGGTCCGTATTCGGGCCCATGCGCGCCGTGCCGATCAAATGATAGGTGGTGGAGCCATTGCGCCTTGCAAAATCCATCAACTCATCATCGGAATCCAGATGCGGGCCGGGCAGGGTTTCCGCTTCCAGGAAGGGGCTGAGTTCTGGCGCATTCAACAGCCGCCTGATCAGCCGAATACCGCCCAGATGCACGCGCCGATCCATGGGGTCTGACAAGTAATTGGGCTGGATTTCGGGATCATCAAACACATCGGCGGTCTTCGCGCGCACCCAGCCGATGCTCTCTGGCCGATGCTGCCAGGCGCCGGCGGTCACCCCCGGATAATCATCCAGAACATAGACCTTGCCTTCCGCATAAGACCCCGGCGTGAAGACGCATTGCAGATCAGGCTGATCCAAGCCTTCAAAGGATTTCCAGAAAACATAGACATGCGATGGCACGGTAGCCATGATGGAAGGCCGCCCCATTGCCCAGCGCGCCACTTGCCCAGCAAGCTTCACGCCGCGCGCCAATTCATTCAGCGTCGTCACGCCAGGCTTGGCGCGCATGACAACGCGGGTTGCGTAATGGTCACGGAAATTCTCGCCCACGCCGCGCAATTCATGCAGCACAGGCACGCCAAGCTTTTCCAATAGCCAGCCGGGACCAATGCCGGAAACCTGCAGCAGCCGCGCGGTATTCGCGGTACCGGCGGAGATGATCACCTCCCGCCGCGCGCGCACTTCGCGGGGTGTGCCGCCGCGCTGGTTTAGATAGCGCACGCCAACCGCGCGCTTGCCTTCCAAAATAATGCCGCAGGCGCGCGCATTGGTGCGCACATCAAGTGTCTTGCGCGCCATGGCGGGATGCAGAAAGCCGCGCGCGGCCGAGACGCGCCGGCCGCGTTGAATGGCGCGTTGGAAATAACCAACACCGGCCTGATTGCCGCTGTTGTAATCTGGATTGCGCGGAATGCCGGCCGCCACGCAACCAGCGATGAAGGCTTCCGACAACGGATTGAACCAATCCATATCCGTCACGGGAATACCGCCATCGCGCCCGCGCCGTTCCTCGCCAAAGCCAAGCCGGCGTTCGGTACGCATGTAATAGGGCAGGCAATCCGCATAGCCCCAGCCACGATTGCCG
>CAMCHA010000320.1 GCA_945874515.1 Asaia bogorensis | reverse complement strand
CTCGCGCGTACCACCGGCCATGATTTCCTGTTCATTGATGTGCAGCACGCCATCTTCAATCCGGAAAGTATTTTCGCCATTGCGCAAACCGCGCTTGCCATGGGCATAGCGCCCTTGGTGCGGGTGCGCAGCATTGATGATCCGGATGTGCCCGTGCTGCTTGATAATGGCGTCACCGGCATTGTCTTCCCGGATGTGAATACGCCGGATCAGGCAAAGCGCGCCGTGGATCGCTGCCGTTTTCCACCCATCGGGCGGCGGTCAGTCGCGGGCGGCTATGTGCATTTTGATTATCGCGCCATGCCGGTTGCCAAGGCGACGGCTGCTTTGGAAGCGCATACGCTTGTTGTCTGCATGGTGGAAACGGTCGAGGGGCTTGCCAATCTTGAAGCCATTGCTGCCGTGCCCGGCGTGGATGTGGTGCATATCGGGGCGAATGATCTGCTGGTTTCACTCGGCAAGGCCGGGCAATTCGATGACCCGATTGTGGTGGAAGCAATGGACCGCGCCATTGCCGCCACTGCGCCGCATGGTGGCTTTGCGGGATGTGGCGGCAATCGCGATGTGCCGCGCCAGGCGGCTTCCATCAAGCGCGGCGTGCGGTTTCTGACAACGCAGACGGATATCGGCTTCCTCAGCGCCGCAGCTTCGCAATGGACGGCGGGGTTGCAAGCAGCGCTGAAAAGCTGAAAGCGCTTAAACCACCGGCTTGCGCCGCAATTCCGGTTCCATCAATTGCGTGAAGACATCGGCGCCAATACGCTCCAAGGCGCCGTCATCCAAAGCGGCGCGCGGGTCTTCGGCATTGCGCAGATGCTTGTATTCGTCGCGAAACGCCCAACCCGCCGAGCGCGCCAGCAGATGCACCCAATTCATCACGCTGATATCTCGGCCACGTTCCAGCGCCACGGCTTCGCGATGGCAGGAATGGAAAATGGTGCACAGCGTATCCGCCCCATGCCGTGCCATGGCGGCAAGATTAGCCTCATGCGCCGCCGCCAAAGCGCCGGGCACGCCGGCCAAGGCGGAACACATATGTCCGGGCAGCGCCTCATCCTGCTGCACCAATTCCAGTCCAGGGATCAGGCGCAGCAGGTTTGACACCAGATCATTCACAGCCACACGCGGCTGAAACCCGGCATGGCAATGCAGCAAGACCCGCACAGGTACTGGCTTCACCAGCAATTCCTGCAAGGCAATGCGGCGTTCCCACAGCACTTCCGTCACATGTGCCGCTTCAAATTGCGCGGGCGTTTCCGGCACCATCATATCCGCCATGTTCATGTGGCAGGAAGGGCACCAGGTAATCACCTTATCGCGCCCTGTCGCGTTGAAGGCCGTAACGGTGCGGCGCCCCATGGCTTCGTTGATGCGCGCATTCTGTTCGGTTGGAGAGCCACAACAATGTGCAGGCCCACCGCGCGGCGCGGCATCCACGCCAACAGCCTCCAGAAACCGCGCCGTCAGGCGCAGGATATCACCATGGCGCAGCAGATTGCAGCCATACCAAAAGACCACGCGTTCCGCCGGCAGGGTGTGATGCGTTACAGCCATTCCGCTTGCTCCTGTTCCGTCAAGCCAAGCCGCGCAAAGCCTTTCACGCGCGCGGACCAGCCGCTATCCGTCTTTACCGGCAGCAGCGGCGCCCCATCCAAAGCGCCACGGGCGCGCATGCCGGCGAAGCGCATCATCAGCGCGACATCCAGCTTTTCGGGGCAGGCTGCGTTGCAAAGGGCGCTGCGCGTACAGGCACCAATCCAGGCGAGTGCAACCGGTGAAGCTTCCCCACCCCGCAGCAGCGCGCGCATGCCCGATGCAACCTCCGCCGGATCAGCTTCAGCGACCCCCGCGGTAAAGCGCGTCATTGGGCAGGCCTGCACGCAAGCGCCGCAGGCCGTGCAGGCTTGCGCCATGCGCGCCCCTTCGGTCGCGATGCGCGCGGCCAGACTCACGCCTTGGCGCCGATCACGGCAATGGCTTCAATTTCAATGCGCGTCAGTGGTGTGGTGAAGCTGGCGCCTCCAACGCAGGTGCTGGCGGGCGGCACAGCAAGCGGCGCCAGGATTCGCCGGCGCACCGCATCAAAGCCGGCATAATCGCGCATATCCGAAAGATAGGTATTCAGCTTCAGCACATCGGCGAAGCTGCCGCCTTCTTGCGCCAAGGCGCGGTTCAGGCGCGCGAAACATTCCTCGGCCTGGGCTTCCACGCCTTGCGTCTCAGCCGCACTGCCGCGCGCAGTCACGCCGGAACAGAAAACCAGCTTCGCACCGCCCGGCAAGGGTAGGCTGCGTGTGGGGGCAAAGGCTGGTTTGGGTGGGGCGGTTTCGGCCATGGCTGCAATCCTTGAAGACAACCCCAGCTTGCCGCGCCTCGCCCGTCCGACACAAGATCAATAGCGGCGCAGCGGCACGCGCCAGGCCATGACAGAAGCCGCGCCCATCAGTACGGCCGCGATGATGAACAGGCCGCGGAAGGGCTCGGCCAAGGCAGCGCGCAGCTCCGCCACGCCATCGCCACCAAGCCGCGCGCCCAAACCGCCCAGATCCGTAACCAGCGCGGCGAAACCCTCGGTCAGCGCCGGGGTGAAAAGCGCCATGGCACCAAAAATCGCCGCCGCCGCCACTGCTGCGCCAAGTGCTGCGCCAAAATTGCGCGAAAACGCCACGCCGGCCGCCGCGATGCCAAGCCGCCCCTGCCCCGCCGCCGCCTGCACCGTGGTCTGCACCACCGGATAGGATGTGCCGGAACCGAAAGTCGCCACCCCCAATAATGCCAGCATCAGCCATAGCGGCATGGCCGGCGCGAAGACTGCCAGCAGGCTCCAAATCATCGCCGCCACGGGCAGGCCGATGCTCGGCCAAAGCATCGCATGCCCGGTGCGCGACACCATCTTGCCGGAGAAAAACGCGCCAAAGGATGAGCCAATCGCAATCGGCAAAAGCACTAGCCCGGCATTGGCCGGTTCCATCCCGCGCACTACTTGCAGCCACAATGGCAGGAAGGAAATCAAGCCAACCTGCGCCGCCACCACAAGGATGGACAGCGTAAGCAGCCGCCAGATGCTGGCCTCGGCAAACAGGGGCAGCGGCAAAAGCGGTTGGGGCTGGCGGCGTTCCACGCGCAGCAACGTGACACCTGCAAAAAGCGCCAGCGCGACCAGGCCTAGGATCAAGGGCAGATAGGCCGCATCAAAACGCCGCGCGCGATCAAGTGCCACCAAAGCGGCACCCATGGTCAGCACGAAAAGCCCAAGGCCCAGCCAATCAAACCGCCAACGCCGCCCGGCATGGTCCGGCACAATATCGGGCAGGCGGCGCGCTATGTAAGCGCACACCAAGGGCAAGGGCAGCAGGAACCAGAAAATCCAGCGCCAGCCGAAAGCCTGGGTAATGAAGCCCCCCGCCACCGGCCCAAAGGCCGAGGCAAAGCCATAAGCCCCCGCAATCCATGCCTGGAATTTGCCGCGTTCGCGCGGCGGCACAGTCTCACCGATTAAAGCCTGGGTCAGCGTCAGCAGCGCGCCACCACCAAAGCCCTGGATAACGCGCGCAATAATCAGGCTTGGCAGATTGGGCGCCAAAGCGCAGCCGGCACAGCCCGTGAAGAAAATCGCCAGCGCCACAAACAATAAGCGCCGCCGGCCAAAGAAATCGCCAAGCTGGCCAAACACCGGCGCGGCACAGGTGGCCGCCACCAAATAGGCAATCAGGATCCAGGAAACGCGCTCGATCCCGCCCATATCGGCAGCGATATCGGCAAGCGCGGTGGCAACGATGGTCTGATCAACGGCGGATAGAAAAATAACCAAGGCAATCGCCGGAAAGCC
>CAMCHA010000319.1 GCA_945874515.1 Asaia bogorensis | reverse complement strand
CGGTTGCGTATCACAGCATTGCCGATCTTTTTCGTCACGGTGAAGCCCAGCCTCAGCGACGGTTCGGGGATGGCGAGCGCTTGCAAAACAAGCCCAGGACGCGCCGCGCGCTTGCCGCGCGATGCGGCGCGCAAAAACTCCCGGCGCTTCTTGAGCCTTTCCAGCCGAGGCAGGGCGGGCGGCAATGGCGCGGAGCCTTCATCAAGCTGCGCCATACCACCACCCCGCACGAGGCTTGGTTCAGGCGGAAAGACGCTTGCGGCCCTTGGTGCGGCGATTGGCCAACACCTTGCGGCCGCCCACGGTCGAAAGACGGGAGCGAAAGCCATGGCGACGCTTCCGGACGAGCTTGGAGGGCTGATAGGTACGCTTCACGATACTTCTCCCGAGGGGTCGTAGCCATAAGGCAAAGAAAGAGCGCCGGCGGCGGTCCATTGACGGGCCGCCCCGGCGGGGTGGGGGTCTATAGGGAGAGCGGGGGGTATCCGTCAACCATAAGCGCAGCCGAAACAGATTGACGCTGGCGGAAAGCGGCCCGCATCATCCCCTAAATGGCTGGGCGGGGCGCAGCGCGCCACGCCAGATTGGGGAGGAACGGCATGGCTGACGCGCCCTATGACACGGTTTTGCAGAATTTTCGCCTGGCCGGTGGCGGGCCGCTTGGCCAGCGCCTGGCGCTGAAGGCTGGGCGGATTGCCGCCTTCCTGCCCGCCGATGCCCCGGTGCCCCCGGCAGGCCAGGTGCTTGATTTGGGCGGGGATTTGCTACTGCCCGGCCTGGTTGATGGCCATATGCATCTGGATAAGACACTATTCGGCCTGCCCTGGACCCCGCATGCAGCCGAGCCCTTCCGCATGAGCCGGATTGCGACGGATGAGAGACTTTTGCCCTCCCTACCCCTGGATACGGCCGCGCGGGCGGGTGCGCTGATCCGGCGCTGCGTGGCGAATGGCACAGCGCATATCCGCACACATGCCGATATCACGCCGGCCTTTGGCCTTTCCGCCCTTGAAGGCGTGTTGGCCGCGCGGGAAGCGCATAAGGCAGCCGCGACCGTGCAGGTGGTGGCCTTCCCGCAGGCGGGCGTAATGCGCGCCGGCGGCAAGCCCATGCTCGATCTGTTGGATGCTGCCATTGGCGCGGGGGCGGAATTGGTGGGCGGCATTGACCCTTGCGAGGTGGACCGCGACCCCGCCGGGCAATTGAACGGCATTTTCGCCATCGCGGAAAAGCGCGGCGTTGGCGTGGATATCCATTTGCATGAACTGGGGGAGCTTGGCCTGTTCAGCTTGCTGGAAATCTGCGCCCGCGTGCGCGCGCTTGGCATGGCGGGGCGGGCCACGATCAGCCATGGCTTTTGTCTGGGCGGCATCGTCGAATCAAAACAGAAAGCGGCGGCGGAGTTGATGGCTTCCTGCGGTGTTGCTTTGGTGACGCATGGTGCGGGCAGTGCGACCATGCCACCGCTCATGCTGCTGCGCCGCGCCGGTGTGCGTGTGTTTTGTGGCAATGATGATGTGCGCGATACCTGGAGCCCCTATGGCAATGCCGATATGCTGGAACGCGCTTCCGTGATCGGCTGGCGGGAAGATTTGCGCCATGATCCGTTGATACTGGAATTATTCAGCATGGTGTCATCCGAAGGTGCCGCCGCGCTTGGCATTGCGGATTACGGCATAGCGCCGGGGAACCCCGCGCATTTCTTTACCATCACGGCTGAGAACATCCCGGATGCCATTGGCGCGCATCCGCCGCGCCGGCGCGTGTTTCACGCAGGGCGCCTGGTGGCGGCGGATGGCGCATGGGGGGACGCGGCATGACCGAAGAAGCCGGGTTTTTTGACTTTATCGTCTCGGGCGCTGGTTCTGCCGGCGCGGCGGTGGCGGCACGGCTTTCGGAAGATGGGCGTTATTCAGTGTGCTTGCTGGAAGCGGGGCCGCCGGATCGCAATCCGTGGATTCATATTCCGCTGGGTTTTGCGAAAGTCTATGCGAATTCGGCGATCAATTGGTGCTTTGAAAGCCAACCTCAGGAGCGATTGAATGGCCGGAAGTTCTTTGTCCCGCGCGGCAAGACCTTGGGCGGCACCAGTTCCATCAACGGCATGGTCTATATGCGCGGCCATCCGCGTGATTATGATTCCTGGCGCCAGCGCGGCTGCACGGGTTGGGATTATGATTCCGTACTGCCCTACTTCAAGAAAAGCGAGAACCAGGCGCGCGGGGCGGATGAATTTCATGGTGTTGGCGGGCCGCTCAATGTCTCGGACCACACGGGCACAACAGAATTGACGGAGGCGATGATCAGCGCCGCGGAACAGGCAGGCATTCCGCGTAATCTGGATTTCAATGGCCGCGTGCAGGAAGGCACGGGGTATTATCAATCCACCACCAGCGCCAATCGGCGGTGGAGTTCAGCGCGCGCCTATCTGGCGCCGGCCAAGGGGCGCGCCAATCTTGATATCCGCACCAATGCCCATGCGACACGCGTGGTTCTGGAAGAAGGCCGCGCGATTGGCGTGGAGTATCGTGATCCCGGCGGGCTTAAGCGCGTGCGCGCGCGGCGGGAAGTGATTGTCTCCGGCGGGGCTTACGGGTCTCCGCAATTATTGCAGTTATCCGGGCTGGGGCCGGCGGAGCATTTGCAGGAAATGGGCATTCCGGTGCTGCGCGATATGCCAGCGGTGGGCGCCAATCTGCATGATCATTTCTGCGTCTATCTGATGTGGCGCTGTGCCAAACCCGTTACCTTTAATGATCTGGAAAATAGTTGGCCGCGCAAGATCGCGGCAGCGCTGCAATATGGCTTGTTTCGCAGCGGCCCCATGGCGGTGAATGCAGTGCGCACGGGGGTATTGACCAGAACCGACCCGCGCCTGGAACAGCCGGATTTACAGATCAATCTGCTGGAATGGAGCACCCTGGAACGCAACAAAAAGGGTGTCATTCCGCATCCTTTTTCAGGCTTCACGCTAAGCCCAGTGCATCTGGCCCCGGAAGGGCGCGGCACGGTGCGGCTCGCGAGCCCCGATCCGTTTGCCGCGCCGGCGATTACCTTCGGATTTCTCGCGACCGAATATGATATGCGGGCGATGCTGTCGGGCATAAGGCTTGCGCGGCAGCTGGCGGAACAGCCGGCCTTGAAGGCCTTTGCGATGGGGGAATTGGTGCCGGGTGAGGCTTTCACCAGCGATGCCGATATGGAACGCTTTGTGCGCGAAACAGGATCAACAAATCACCACCCATCCAGCAGTTGCGCCATGGGCATTGGCAGCAATAGCGTGGTGGACCCGCAATTGCGTGTGCATGGCGTAGCGGGGTTGCGCGTGGCGGATGCTTCCATCATGCCATCCGTAGTTGCGGGCAATACGAATGCGCCTTCCATCATGATTGGTGAGAAGGCGGCAGCTATGATTCTGGAAGATGCGCGGGCAGCAGCCTGAAAGGACGGATATGATTTCCCTGATTGGTACTTGGAAGCTTTTGCGCGTGCGCGCGACCGATGCGGCGGGCCAGCCTTTGGAGCATCACCAATATGGGCCGGAGCCAACAGGTATTGTGCAATTCGGCCCACAGCGCATGCAGGCGGCAACGGGTGATGGCCGTGCCGTGTTGCCGCCAGGCGTGAAGCGCTTCTGGTCTGGCTATACCGGCAATTACACTTTCGATGGGCAGGTACTGATCACCCGTGTGGATGACAGCAATCTGGCGGATCGCATCGGTGGCGACCAAGTGCGGCACGTAAGCGCGGAAGGCGCGGGCGTTTGGCTGAAACCGCCAGCGCGCATGGTGGATGGCGCGATGCAGCAATTGGAATTGTATTGGGAGAGGATTGGTTG
>CAMCHA010000318.1 GCA_945874515.1 Asaia bogorensis | reverse complement strand
CAGGGGCGCCCAATCAAGATATCCCCGGCGGTGACATCTTGTTGCGCGAGCGCGGCACTGGCCGGCAGGCCAAGGACAAGGGCGCCAAGGGCGCGGCGGTTAAGGGAGGACATGAGGTTTTCCTTGCAGGTCGAATAACGGGACGGCTTTTGGCCACCCGCATTCGGGCGGCCTCAGGAGAAGGCTGGGGGACCTGTCGGTTCGTAAGGCGGCGCGCGCGCGCCTGGGCGCCAGCCGGTATCACCAGCGGCAAACCAGATGATGGCGCTGCCGGGTTCCGCCGGGGTGGAAAGCATGGGCGGGGCGGGGAGATCCGCCTGCGGCAAGGCATGGCAGGCAAGGCAGAAGCCTTCATGCGCTTCTGGGGCGGGCAATTCATCCCCGTTTGTGCCCAGATGCACGGTGCGATCCCCATCCGGGGAGCAGATGACCGTCGCCATCCCTGCATTTGCCACATGGGCCAGGCAGAGCGCCGGCGCGAGGACGGTCTGCACAAGCAGCAGGGCCGCGATCAGGCGCGCGAGGAAGGTGGCGGGGTGTTTCACGGGAAACGGCTTAATCCGGTGCGCGGGGGATGCCAAGAGACGCCCTGATGCCGGCAAGGCTTGTGTTGCTAGGAGCGCCCACTCCAAAACCGATTTGAGTACGTCGCGCCCAGCTAGAACCTACCTTTTTTCAGTCGCGATACCTCTGTCTGAACTAAATCAGGCTTTAGCTCGAAAAAAGAAAAACACTCATACAAAGGGGCCAATAATGGCCTCAAGACTTCAACAAGATTAGAATCGATTGCTTCGAAGGGGATTGCAGTTGATAGCGTAATGGCGCTTTCCTGAGCTATTCTATGTTGCCAAATTCTACGATCTCCACTGATTGAGGTTAATTCGCGCCCAGCTAAACCAGAGTAATTAACTTTAAAAGACATGACCGCGCCAGTGGAACCAAGGTTCTTGGCCAGTAAACGCGCGTTTATAATGGCTTCGCCAATGCGCCAGATAGGCAAGGTCACATCAAATACCGTACCCTGCTTGAAACCCTGCTTCAGCGCCCAATCGCCATCTTCATCGTAGCCCCGCAAGAGGAACCCTCTTCCCTTAGAAGATATTCGCCAGAAATCTGCATGCGGCGCATCGCTAAAATGGCGGTCATGATCGCGCCCCAACCAACACTCGATCACCCCGCCCTTCTGATAAGGCATTATTTCTTTGCGAGTTGGTACCCACCAAGGTGACCAACCGCTTAGCCCTGCAGTGCTACGGCTCAATTTCTCGAGAAGATCACCATTCGTCGGGTGCGGAAAATCGCCTCCTATCTCATAGGCGATCCAATAATATCCATGCGGACAGCGCCTGGAATCGTCCTTCGGTAATCCCGATACCAGATTGCGCCAAGTTTCAACGGACTCGTTTATCCAGCTATCCAAGGCAGTGCCCATATCCGGCTGAGGATTTTCCGCGACCTGCCCGGTAACTATATTGCGTATAGTTGTCAAAAATTCGTCTTTCCGCGCTGCGAGGCATCTTGCCAAAACCTCGTCCCACTCGCGACCACTTTGCGGCGCTTCACTCCTTGGGCCTGGCCGACGAATGTAAATAGTGTTCTCGATGACATATTTTTTTTCTGGACCACTTCTCTTTGCTCGAATTGGAACGCGATGCATTCCTGGGACAATAACTACTGGGTGCGATTTCCCTGAAGAATGGACAACGTGTTCAACAGCGCAGTGGAACGGCGGATCAGCGTAAGATTGAACGATGCCATTTATGATGTCCTGGCTGTAGTCAGCCAGCGTACTTGGCTCATCCCTCTCGCTTCTCTTGGGATCGGGTCCATCCTCGAAGCCAATCAGGAGATAGCCGCCGCCGTGGTTTGCCAGTGCGAGCAGCGCCTTGGCCAGTTGAGCCTTGTGCTCTTGGCTGCCCCTTAAGTCTAACCAGTCCTTGAGTTCGACGTCCGGAGTCTCTCGTGGGTTTTCAACGAGGTCGGTGAGGCGGCGTTTTTGATTGTTTTCACTCATAAATTGTTCCTTAACCATAAATATTGAGAGGAACTAAATGCTACAAAGCGTGATGTGAAGTCCCAAGATGGCATCCGCGCCAGTGGGGTAAATTCGCGCTTCATTTTGGGTAGGGTTGGGCGTGCTGGCTGGCGTGGCCGGCGGCAGTGTCCAACCCCGCCCGACACGAAAGATTTGCGGTGGTTACCGGCCACTGCGGCTGGGTTGGTGTTGCGCGCGCCCACACCGCACCTGTGGAGGACCCGATTTCCGACGACAGATTGCCGCTGGCGGAGGTGGTGACGGATCAATATTCACAACCTCAAGCGCCGCCTTGCCGCGCTTCCAGGCCACCGCCTCGCGCAGCCCTTCCAGCAAACCTTCACCGAAACTCGGCTCCTTGCTTTTACCGACCATCAGCCACCCCCTCACGCCGCCACGCGCGCCACCAAATCGTAATCCACTTCCGGCGTATAGACCGAAGCCTCCTTCCCAAGGCGAGAGGAAAACAGCGTGAAATGCTCAACCTCAACCGGCGTCGCGCGGAACAGATTATAGGCCTGCACAAAGGCCATCAGCTTTTCCGGCGTGGCGCGGTCGGTGCGCGCCAGCGTCACATGGGGTGAAAAGCGCTTGCGCTCCGCTGGCAGCCCCACGCGCTGCAAAGCGGTTTCCACCTTGGTTTGCAAATGGGTCAGCGCGTCATTGCGCTCCGCCCCCACCCAAAGCGATTGGATGCGGCCGGCTTTCTCGAAAGTGCCAACGCCGGCAAGCTGCAAGGTGAAGGGCCGCGCGCGGATCGCCATCAGCGCATCATCCACTTCCTGAGCGCGCCAGGGCTCAATTTCGCCAATGAAGCGCAAAGTCAGGTGGTAATTGTCGGGCGGCACCCAGCGCGCGCCGGGAATGCCGCCAACCAGGCCCGCAATTTCCGCCCGCAGCGTGGCCGGCAAGGCAAGGGCGACGAAAAGACGCAGCATGGCGGGGGCCCTTCTGTGCAATCCGGCGTCTCGCCTAGAGGGTTGTCACCTTCCCTAAAAGCGAATCGACATGCGGTAGCATGCGACGAACCAACTCCTCCACGCCAGCGACATTTGGATGAATACCATCCGGCTGGTTCAGCGAAAGATCCCCCGCCACGCCTTCCAGCAGGAAGGGGTAGAAGACCACGCCGGGCCTTTCCCGGGCCAAGTCACTGAAACTGGCGGCGAATTCCCGCCCGTAATCAGCGCCGAGATTGGGCGGCGCCAGCATCCCCGTCAGCATGGTGGGCAGATTTTTCGCGGCCAAAGCGTCCAGAATGGCAGCCAAATTGGCCCGGCTGGCGCGGGGTTCCAGTGCGCGGAGCCCGTCATTCCCGCCAAGTGCCACAATCACCGCATGGGGATTCTCAGCCAAAGCCCAATCCAAGCGGGCCCGCCCGCCGGCCGTGGTATCGCCGGAAACCCCGGCATCAATCACGCGCACGGCCCGGCCTTTGGCGCGCAGGGCTGCTTCCAGCCTGGCCGGCAGCGCCTGGCCGCGCGCCAGCCCATACCCGGCGGTAATCGAATCCCCCAGCATCATCAGCCGGATTTCCGCCGCCTGTGCCGGCAGGGTGCCCAAAGCCAGCAGCGCCAGCGATTGGCGCCAGAGCCATCTGCGACCATATGCGCGGGCAGGATAGGAGATCAGCGATACCATGGATGCCCTTCACGTCACCGAGACGACCAGCGCCGGGGCGACAAAACCCCTGATCGAAGCGCGCGGCCTTGGCTTCAAAGTGAGGGCGGGGGCGGGCGAGATCAACATCCTCCGCGGCCTTGATTTGCGCGTGAATGCTGGGGAGGCTGTGGGCATCGTCGGCCCCTC
>CAMCHA010000317.1 GCA_945874515.1 Asaia bogorensis | reverse complement strand
TGCGGGTAACGCGCGCCCTGATCTGGCCTAAGGCCCACAGCGCGCAGCAGCGCTTCCACCCTGGCCGCACGTTCAGAAGCAGCGCCGATGGCGTGAATGTCGAGTGGTTCCGCTATCTGTGTTGCAATCGGCAATCGGCGATCCAAGGCGCCTAGCGGGTCCTGAAACACCATTTGCATGCGCGCGCGCAGCTTTCGCCAAGCTGTGCTGCCGGGTTGCGGCATGGTGGCGCCTTCAAAGCTGACCCGCCCCGCGTCAGGCGTTTCCATGCCGAGCACCAGGCGACCCGTGGTGGATTTGCCACATCCGGATTCACCCACCAGACCCAGGGTGCGTCCCCGTTCCAATTTTAGCGAAACGCCATCCACGGCACGAACCTCGACCGCATGGCCAAAAAACCCACGCCGCATCGCATAGCGGCGAACCAAGCCTTCCGCTTCCAGTAAAGCGCCCCCGGGCTTCATGCTGGCACGCTTTCACGCGGCATAGCCACTTGCGCCACCTGTAGGCAGGCAACGCGGTGACTTGCGGCAAGTGGTATCAATCCTGGCACGCCCGCATCACACGCCCCCACCCGGTGCGCACAGCGCGGAGCGAAGGCACAGCCGGGCGGCATGGCCCAGGGTTCCGGAACGCCACCGGGTATTGCTGCAAGCCGCCGCCGCGGGCCATCCATTGGCGGCAAAGCGCCTAGCAGGCCTTGTGTGTAGGGATGGGCGGCAGCCGAGAACAGCCGGCTGATCGGTGCTTCTTCCACAATGCGCCCCGCATACATTACGGCCACGCGTTCGCAGGAGTCAGCAACAACGCCCAGATCATGACTGATCAGCACCAGGGTCATTCCCATATGGCGCCGCAGGTCTTTCAAAAGCTCAAGAATTTGCGCCTGGATCGTCACATCAAGCGCCGTGGTCGGTTCATCCGCCACCAGCAATTCAGGCTGTCCAGCAAGTGCAATGGCAATCATGACACGCTGATTCTGGCCGCCCGACAATTCATGCGGATAGGCATCCAAGCGCCGCGAGGCATCTGGGATGCCGACAAGATCAAGCAGCCGCTTGGCTTCGATGCGCGCAGCTTGCCCCACCATGTTCCTGTGCAAAGCGAGTGCTTCCGTGATCTGCTTACCAATCCTGTGCACGGGATTGAGGCTACTTGCCGGGTCTTGGAAGATCATCGCGATGCGCCCGCCACGCACTTTCTCAAGCACCGCAGGCGGCGCACCGATCAATTCTTGGCCATCCAGCACGACGCTGCCACTGATACGCGCTTTGTTGGGCAGTAGCCCAAGGGCGGCCAGCCAAGTCACGGACTTGCCGCAGCCACTTTCGCCGACAAGCCCAACCGCTTCACCCTTAGCGATTGAAAGGTCAATGCCACGTAGAGCAGGCGCTCCGTCAAAAGAAACCGAAAGCCCGGTGAGGCTGACCAGCGGCTTCACGCGCCAACACGCAAATTGCCTGGGCCAAACATCATCGCCCAGCCAGAGGAGGCGCGCCATTCAACATTGCGCCGCTTGGCGGTAAAGGCCGCAGCATGGTGAAGCGTGATGTAGCCGGGGTCTTCGCGTTCAACGATCGTGAGTACGCGGCGGAACAACTCCCGCCGGCGCGCAAGATCTGTCTCCGCTTCCAAGGCCGTGGAGACTTGATTGAAATCATCGCTCGCCCATTCACCGGTGCGCTCCGCTTCCGTGCGTGGACCATAGGCGCGTAGCAACCCGGCCACCGGATCGCCGAAGACTGAGGTATTGGACCAATCGCGTACACCGCGACCAGGCGTGCGTTCCGTCACCTGAGCAAAATTTTCCTTCATTTCGATGGCAACATTGATGCCGACACTGCGCCACATCTCCACCATGATCTGCGCATTGGCCACCTGATTGGTGTAGTAGTTGTTAAGTAAGCGATAGGGGATGGGCTGGCCGCGATAATTGGCTTCACGCAGCAGTCGGCGCGCCTCGGCAGGGTCAAAGCGGGGGTTCTCCCAATCCGCCAGATACATCTCCCCATAGCTTTCCATTTGCATGCCGCGCGGGATTTTGGTGCGGCCGGCCCAAAGCGCGTCCACCAGAACTTGCCGGTCTATGGCATGCGTCATGGCGCGGCGGATGCGCGCATCAGCAAGCACGGGATGCGTCTTGTCGAAAGCGAGTTTGCGGATATTGTTGATGGGGCTGCCCAAAACCTCAAAACGCGGATTGCGTTCCACCACGGTGATCTGATCTGGTGGCACATCACAGGCGAAATCATATTCACCTGAGAAAAGCCCGTTGAGTCGCCCGGAAACTTCCGGCACTTCTACGAAGCGCAGGCGCCGTGCTGGCGGGCGGCCGCCCCAATATTCATCATGCGCTTCAAGAACCAGAAGCGTATCGGGGCGAAATTCCGCGATACGATAAGGGCCAGTGCCGATTGGCGTGCGCCCCCAAGAGAGCCAGCTTTCGGAACGCCCAAAGGCAGCGCGTGAGAGGATCGCGCCAACACTCTGGGCGATGCGTCCTTCCAAGGTTACATCGGGAAGCCGATTGACAAAGCGAATGGTCTGCTGATCCAGGATCTCGATCCGCTCAAGCCCTGGATAAGTGCGCCGGCCAACGGCAACAACTTCCGCGGGCGGTTCCTTCGTGGCGGTCCCGGCCAGCACGGTGCTGCGCCCGGCGCCAGTCGCGCCTTGCGTACCGAAAAGACGTTCATTGAAGGAAAAGACCACATCTTCGGCCGTCAGCAGACTGCCATCGTGGAACTTGACATTCTGCCGCAAGGTAAGGTCGAGCGTGCGCGCATCAACGCGCTTCCAAGATGTGGCCAATCCAGGCACCAAGGCTGCATTACTGAGCCAATCCGTGCCAATCAATTGTTCCGAATAAAGCCCGTGAATCCGAAAGCCAACATTGGATTGTTCGCGCGGTGGTTCAAATGTATTGGAATTGGAAAGCCGCTGGACGGCGATGGTCAAGACGGGGCGATTATCCGCCTGCGCCAGCGCGGGTGCCGCAAGAAGACCAGGTGCCAGCAAGGCGGCACGGCGAGAGATCAGCATAAGTCAGGTTCCCCAATTTGAGGCACGGAAATCCATCACGAAGCTTGGCCCGGCTTTCCAGCGGATATCGCGGCGTTTGGCGGTAAAATTCCCATTGCGGTGCAAGACCGTGTAGCCAGGATCTTCCCGTTCCACGATCTGCAACATGCGCGCCCAGGCTTGGCGGCGCGCTGCCCGATCAACGCTGGATTGCAGGAAGTCGCCAAGAGTGGCGAATTCATCATTGCGCCATTCGCCATTATTCCATGTGGCGCCATTACGGCCCCAATTGGGAACGATTTGCGCAACCGGATCGGGTAGGGACGCTGTCTGCGACCAATCGCGAATGGCACGTGTGGGCGTACGCGCCGTGATCTGTCCCCAATTCTCCTGCATCTGAAGCTGGACATTCAAGCCAGCCGCGCGCCAGCCCTCAACAAGGATCTGCGCCGTGGCGGTTTGATTGGTGTAGTAGTTATTCAGTGCACGGTAGGGAATGGGCTCGCCACGGTAATTAGCTTCCCGCAGCAACCGCCGGGCTTCCGAAAGATCGAAGCGCGGCGCTTCGTGTTCGCCGATGAACATATCGGCATAGTATTCCCAATTGAGCCCACGGGGTACGTTCACCCGGCCACCCCAAAGCGCATCAATAATGGCCTGCCGATCAATACTATGCGTGAGAGCCCGGCGTATCAGCGGGTTCGAAAGCACCGCATGGGTCTTATCGAATACCGTGATTCGCGTGTTGTTGATGATACCGCCGGCAACTTCGAAACGCGGATTGCGTTCGATGGTTGCGATCTGGTCGGGCGGAATATCGCAGGC
>CAMCHA010000316.1 GCA_945874515.1 Asaia bogorensis | reverse complement strand
GTGATTGATGATTACGGCCATCACCCGGTGGAAATCGCTGCCGTGCTGAAGGCCGCGCGGCAGGCTGGCGCGCGGGACGTGATTGCCGTGGTGCAGCCGCATCGCTATTCGCGGCTTGCGACCCTGTTTGAAGAATTCTGTGCCTGCATGAATGATGCGGGCACGGTGATTGTCGCCGATGTCTATGCCGCCGGCGAAGCGCCGATGGAAGGCGTGGATAAGGATGCGCTGGTGGAAGGCTTGCGCGCGCGCGGGCATCGTTCCGTCGTGCCTCTGCCCGGCCCCGATAGTCTGGCCGAGATGATTCACGCCATCGCACGGCATGGTGATTATGTTGTCTGCCTCGGCGCGGGTAGCATCACCAATTGGGCGCATGCGCTGCCAGCGCAATTGACTGAATTGCAGTCGCGCGCGCGCGGGCGCCTGGCGGGGGCGATGAAATGATGCCTCAGCCCATCAGCCAAGCCGTACTGCCACCGTTGCGCGGTCGCGTAGAGCGTGATGCGCCGTTGGGTCCGGCCACCTGGTTTCGCGTGGGCGGGCCAGCGGATGTGCTGGTGCGGCCGGCGGATCTGGATGATCTGTTGCTGCTGCTGCGCGACATGCCCGCCGATATGCCGCTGACGGTGCTGGGCGCCGCTTCAAACCTGGTCATTCGCGATGGCGGCATTGCAGGTGTGGTGATGCGCCTCGCGCGCGGTTTTGGCGATGTGGTGGTGGAAGCCGATGGCGGCATCATCGCCGGCGCCGCCGCTTTGGATGTGACGGTGGCGGAAACCGCTGCCGCTGCTGGGCTGGCGGGGCTTGAGTTTCTGGTCGGTATTCCAGGCAGCATCGGCGGCGCGGTTGCGATGAATGCCGGCGCTTATGGCGTTGAGATTAAGGATGTTTTGGATTGGGCAGAAATCGCCACACCTGAAGGTTTGCTGCGCCTGGATGCGACCGCGCTGCACTTCGCTTATCGTCATGCGCAGTTGCCGGTACGCGGTGTTGTGGTGCGGGCAAGGCTGCGCGCCATTGCCGGTTATAAACCCGCCATCGCGGCGCGGCTTGCTGAAATCCGCGCCGCACGCGAAGCGACGCAACCCGTGCGCGTGCGAACGGGCGGTTCCACCTTCAAGAATCCTCCCGGTGATCGCAAGGCCTGGCAATTGATTGACGCCGCCGGGTGCCGCGGCCTGACGCAGGGCGCCGCGCAGGTCAGCGAAAAGCACTGCAATTTCCTGCTCAATCTGGGGGGTGCTTCCGCCGCCGATATCGAAGCGTTGGGTGAGGAAGTGCGCGCGCGCGTGTTGGTGCATTCAGGCATTGCGCTGGAATGGGAAATTCGCCGCATCGGAAGGACGCAGCCATGAAGAAGCGGGTTGCGGTTCTTTATGGTGGACGTTCCGCGGAACGCGAAGTGTCGCTTTCTTCGGGCCGCCAGGTGATTGCCGCGCTGCAAGAAGCGGGCTTTGCCGTGATGCCGATTGATGTGGGTGATGATCTGGCCGCCGTGATCCATGCGCTGAGCGATCCGCGGCCCGATGTTGTCTTCAACGCGCTGCATGGCCGTTTTGGTGAGGATGGCTGCATCCAGGGCATGCTGGATTGGCTCGGCTTGCCCTACACGCATTCGGGCCTGCGTGCTTCGGCGCTTGCCATGGATAAGGCCGCGGCGAAGGCCGTGTTTCGTGCTGCCGGGCTGCCGGTTGCGGATGATCGCGTCGTGACGCGCGCTGAATTGGAAGCGGCGGACCCGCTACCGCGCCCCTTTGTGGTGAAGCCAGTGAATGAAGGTTCTTCCGTTGGCGTCACCATTTTGCATGAGGCTGACAATCGCCGCGCCACCATTGCGCGGGGTTGGACGCATGGCGATGCCATCATGGTGGAAAGCTTCATCCCGGGCCGCGAATTGACCGTGGGTGTGATGGGTGATCATGCGCTGGCGGTCACGGATATTCTGTCTGATGCCGGGCAATTCTATGATTACGAAAGCAAATACGCCGCCGGCGGGTCGCGCCATATCCTGCCCGCGCGCATGGCGCCGGAGGCTTATGCGCAGGCTTTGGATATCGCGTTGCGGGCACATCATGCGCTTGGCTGTCGCGGCGCATCACGCACGGATTTCCGTTATGATGATACGCAAGGTGAACCTGGCCGGCTGATCCTGCTTGAAGTGAATACGCAGCCGGGCCTGACGCCAACATCGCTGCTGCCGGAACAGGCAGCGCATTGCGGCATGTCCTTCCCCGCGCTTTGCGCCTGGATGGTGGAGCAAGCCCGCCATGGCGCGTGAACGCTTGGTCACCACATCAACACGGAAGAAGAAGGAACAGGGCCGGCCTTCGGCGCTGCGCATTGCGCTACGCAGGTCTCGCCGTTTCGCGCGGCCAGCGCTTTATGGTGTGCTGATCCTTTGCGGCTTTGGCGTGATTGCCTATGGCATCGCGATGGTGGACCCGGCGGGCCAGGCGCGGCGCATGCTGGACCAGGTCACCATGATCGGGCCTGATCGCAGCATGACGGTGCAGGCGGTTATCGTGGATGGCCGGCAGAACACGCCGCTGCCCCTGATTCGTGAAGCGCTTGGCGTCTCACGCGGCGATTCCATGTTGGAATTCTCGCCGGAAGCCGCGCGCCAGCGTTTGGAATCGATCCCCTGGGTGGTGCGCGCCCATGTTGAACGCCATTTGCCCGGTACGATTGTGCTACGTCTGGAAGAACGCCGGCCTTTCGCCATTTGGCAGAACCAAGGCCGCTTCGTGATCGTGGACCGTGACGGCAAGACAGTGGCAACCGATGGGCTCGATCAATTCGGCGCGCTGCCACTAATTGTTGGGCCCGGCGCGGATCGCGCCGCCGCTGCGCTTTACGATCTTCTGGCGGGGGAAGCGGCGGTGGCGGAACGCGTACAGGCCATGGTGCGCATTGGCGAAAGGCGCTGGAATCTGCGCCTGCATAACGGCACGGATGTGCTGCTGCCCGAAATTGCGGAAGGCGCCGCCATCAAACGTCTTGCTGAATTGCAGCAGGAAGCGAAGCTATTGGATCGGCCCCTGGCCGCGATTGATCTTCGCCTGCCTGATCGGCTGGTAGTGCGCACCAATCGTGAAACACCTGAAAATCAGCCGGCGCGCCCGGTCGCGCGAAGGGAACGCGGATGAATCAGCTCACCCGCCTGCCCGGCACTTTTGAACCTGCAGCCGCACCGCCGCGGCGTCGCCGTCAGGCGCGTAGTGGCGTTTTTGGTGTGCTGGATATTGGTTCCACCAAAGTGGTTTGCCTGATTGCGCGTATCGAAAGCGATGGCAGCCCGCGCGTGCTGGGTTTTGGCTGGCAGCGCGGGCGCGGCGTGAAGGGTGGTTCCATTGTGGACCTGGAGGAAGCGGAGCGTGCCATTCGCGCCGCCGTTGGCCAGGCAGAGGAAATGGCCGACACAAGGCTTTCAGGCGCCATCGTTAATCTTTCCTGCGGGCAGCCGGATAGCCGGCCTTTGCATCTGCAATGGGAAATTGCTGGCCGCGCGGTAAATGAAGTTGATTTGCGCGCCATCCTGCATGATGGGCGCCGGCGCACCGCCGAAGAAGGCCGCGAAACGGTTCACGCCATTCCGCTTGGCTTCACCGTGGATGCGACACCTGGTGTTAATGACCCGCGCGGCATGATTTGCGATACGCTGGGCGTGCGGCTGCATATGGTCTCGGCGGCTGAGGCATCGCTCCGCAATCTTGGCGCATGCCTGATGCGCTGTGATTTGGAAGTTGAAGAATTGGTATCCGCACCTTTTGCGTCAGGGCTTGCGACGCTGGTGGAAGATGAAAAGCAGCTTGGCGCCACAGTGATTGACATGGGCGGCGGCACCACCAGCCTTGCGGTTTTCAGCGA